>DASXTZ010000530.1:0-2381 GCA_036505135.1 Ignavibacteria bacterium | reverse complement strand
TCCGAAATCAAATTAATCCGTTTCGAAAAATGTATTGAATTTCGAACAAATTTATATTATTTATTGTTATAACAAATGTATCAAATGAAAACATTAGTTTACATAATTCTCACAGCCCTGGTTGTTAACTTTAGCTTTTCCCAAAATGAAAAAAAGAATAATGACCTTTTTAATCTTGATGTTCTTAATTTTTACTCACCTGAGGGAACTAAATCCCGTGTTGACTTATATGTAGAAGTTCCGCTTGGCAATCTTGAGTTCAAGCGCTCGAAAACCGATAAATCAATGTATATCTCGAAATTTGATCTGAATATTGATGTTAAAGATAAGGACGGCAAGCTAGTATATAATAACCTCTCAAAGGAAGAAGTAACCACGCAAGAAACAGGACAGCAATATCTTTCGCATAATTCACAGATCTTAACAAGAAACCTTTTCCTTGCACCGGGTGAATATGATATTAAAGTTTCAATTGATGAGAAAAGCACTCAAAAATTTGCCGAAACAAAAAGAACAATTAAGGTCGAAGATTTTGCATCACAGCCGCTTAGCATAAGTGATGTAATGGTAGTTTCTCAAATGTCTGAGTCTGCGGGTAAAAAAACGATTACCCCCGATGTTGCAAGGAACGTAGGCACCATTGATACATTCTATTTGTTTTACTATGTATATAAAAATAATGAAGATGCGTTCATTGACGTAAATTGCAGGATATTTGATAATTCTAAGAAAGAAGTTTTTTCCAGGAAAGAAATCATAGATGCATCACAAGAAAGTAGTTTCCAGAACCAGTTTTTCATGTCATTTCCAACATACGGCATGGCGTACGGCAAATATACAATTGAAATAACCGCTGAAAGCAAAAGCTCTAACGCTTCAGAGAGCACATTTTTTGAGAACCAAAGCTTTGAGTTTCCATTACCTTTGACTGAAATAGATGAGCTTATCAGCCAGCTTCAATATATAGCCAAAGATGAGGAAATGGATTACATGAAAGCCGGAAAAACTGCCGGTGAAAGACAAAAAAGATTTATTGAATTCTGGAAAAAGAAAGACCCAAGTCCTTCAACGAGGCGAAATGAAATTATGCAGGAATATTACCGCAGGCTAATGCTGGCAGATAAAAAGTTCTCTACCATGTACACAAAAGGATGGAAAACCGATATGGGTATGGTGTACGTCATTTTCGGTGAACCAAATAATATTGACCGCCATCCTTTTGAACTGGATACAAAACCTTATGAAGTATGGCAGTATTACGAGCTAAACAGAGATTTTGTTTTTGTGGATAACAGCGGCTTTGGAGATTACAGGCTTATAACACCAATATGGGATACCTTTAGGTTTGCTAAATAACTTTAATAATAATCCTTCCTGACCATATCGGCTGCGACCGAATTTAGAGCATTCCGAACCGAATTCCCGTCCTTTAGTTTGTAATCATTATTTTCGGCAACTGTTTCAATTCTAAATACGGCGCTGCCTCCGTTCACTATAATTAAAACAATATTTGGATTTGACGAATCGGCTGTAATTTTATAATCGGTTTTATTCCTGAACTTTACTACTTCACTTATATCATGCTCAAGAATTCCTTTGCCTGATTTTCTGTTCTTCTCGCCGATATCATTGTAATACGATTGGGCTTCCGGCGATAACGTGCTCCATGCTTTTGTAATATCATGCTCTTCAGCTGCCTTTATAAATATAGTTACCGAATCAACAGGGCTGTTTTGCATCTTCCCGCAAGAATATATTGCAATGCTTAATACTATGCTTATTAAATATTTTACCATTTTAGAGTATTTCAATTTCATATTTATTGTTTGCGTCGTGAGGCCTGCCTGCTGCAGGCAGGTAAGTCCCGACGCCACAGGTTTGTGTCTTCAGGACTTACGTCCTGAAAGGCTATATCCTCTTATATCTTACTTTATAAACTTTAATTCTGTAAATTTACAAATTAATTTCCATATTTTCCTGCCTGCCATCAGGCAGGTCATTGTTTAATTCCCACCGCGTATGGAATAAACTTTAAATTTTTAAATGGCAAAAAAAAGAATCCAGCTTAAAGAAAAAGATAATACTGTAGTTTTCCTAATAATAGTTGGGGTTGTTTCTTTTATTGTTTATGCTAATTCCCTGGCAAATGATTTTGTCTTTGATGATGAGTCAGTTGTTCTATCGGACCCTACGATAATGGATTTATCCAACATCCCGAAATATTTTACCGGCGAGCTGGGTTTTCATAAAGTTATCGGAAGATATTACAGGCCTGTTGTTTCCACTACTTATGCTATCGATTATTCAATCTGGAAGTTCAATCCGCTCGGATTTCATCTCACCAACGTTTTAATTCACGTTATTAACTCGCTTCTTTTTTT
>DASXTZ010000529.1:0-3395 GCA_036505135.1 Ignavibacteria bacterium | reverse complement strand
CACCGGGAAATTATAATATAACATTTAATGCAGAAGGACTTGCAAGCGGAATTTATTTATATTCGATTGAAGCAGGCGATTTTAAAGATGTAAAGAAAATGTCTCTGGTGAAGTGACGAAGTCAGCCTGAGCGTAGCGAAGGATCTCTTTTGTAGAAACAACTAATTTTAAACAAGGGGTCAATGACCCCTTGTTTTTTAAAAACTATGAACCAGCCCTTTTTTATCAATACCTAGGGACAAGTACATTCTATGTAAATTGTAACATCAGAGCCGCTGATAGTGAAAGCTGGTGTATTGCAAAATGTCGAGCCATCCTGAGTATACTTTATATAATACTTTCCGTCGGGAACATTGTACACCTTACAGCACTCACCGTTAACTAACTCGCATTCACCATAAAAATTGCCTTCGGAATCATAAAGATATGCTTTGGTATCAGGCGGCGGCCAGTTAGCACAAATATCGAAACATATTTTTACAGTGTGCTCCTTTGCATTATTCGCATAAGAATCCTCGGCGTTATTCAATGCGAAATTAAGAATTAGTATGGCCGTTATAAAGGCTGGTACTGCTGAAATTGTTCTTTTCATTTTGTTATTCTCCTCTTTATTGCCGGTTTTTTTTCATGGCTTTTAACCCCGGCTATTAAAAGCCTTTGGTTAATTATAGCTTTAAAAAAATAAAAATGTAAAACAGAGTTTTTTCGATTTGTTGCAGTTATGAAAGTAATTATACAGACGACCCGACGGGTCGTCTCTAACACATAATGGGATGAGGTTTATCACAAAAATTAGTATTTTAGTATGATAAATATAAATTTACAGTTATATAAGCTTAATGAAAGAATACATAAAGATTGCTTCAGGACAGGGATTTTGGGGTGATTTAATTGATGCGCCGGTTAACCAGGCAACAAAAGGCGATATTGATTATCTCATGATGGATTACCTTGCCGAGGTTACAATGTCAATTTTGCAGAAACAGAGGCAGAATAATCCTCTATACGGTTATGCCAGGGATATCCCGCCTTTAATGGAAAAACTTTTACCGATTATTGAGAAAAAAAGATTCAAGGTCATTACTAACGGCGGAGGTGTGAATCCGCTTGCCTGCCGCGATGAAATATTCATATTGGCAAGCAAGCTTGGAGTAAAGAACCTGAAGATAGGTGTAGTTATGGGTGATGATATATTAAACAGGCTGGATGGATTTGTTAATAAAGGTATAAGTTTTCAAAATCTTGAAACCGGGGAGTCTATAGAAAAGAATCATAGGAAGTTTATCAGCGCAAATGTTTATTTCGGAGCCGAACCGGTAGTAAGAGCGCTTAAAGAAGGTGCCGATATTGTAATTACAGGAAGAGTTACCGATACAGGTTTAACACTTGCGCCGATGATCCATGAATTCGGATGGAACGTTGATGAATGGGATAAAATGGCTGCGGGAACAATTGCGGGTCATATAATAGAATGCGGCGCGCAGGCTTCGGGCGGAAATTTCCTTGGAGATTGGGAAAAAGTACCCGATATGGCGCACATTGGCTTTCCCATTGTTGAAGCATACCCTGATGGAAATGTTTACATAACAAAGCATGCAAATACTGGGGGTATGGTAACAGTGGAAACGGTAAGTGAGCAGCTGGTTTATGAAATAGGTGACCCTCATGAATATATTACACCCGATTGCATAGCCGATTTTACATCCATAAAGCTAGAACAAGCAAGTAAGGACAAGGTTCGTGTTTATGATGTTAAAGGCAGGCCGGCAACTGATTTCTACAAAGTATCAATGTCGTTTAATGATGGCTATAAAGCATTCAGCCAGCTTACATATTCTGCCCCGGACGCATTGAAGAGGGCACAGGCAGCAGAGAAGGTTTTGCGCACACGGCTAAACGATCTTGGTTTAGATTTCAGCGAGATACGAACTGAATACCTTGGTTATAATTCCTGCCATGGGCCTATTGCTAAGTATGCAGAATTAAATGAGGTCGTATTAAGGATAGGTGTGCGCGCTAAAGAAAAATCTGCTATAGAAAGATTTTCGAAAGAAATAGCGCCGTTAATACTTACCGGACCTCCCGGAGTGACGGGTTTTGCGGGCGGCAGGCCCAAACCCTCAGAAGTTGTTGCATACTGGCCCGCGCTTATACCCAAAAACCTTGTCCAGCCGGAAGTGATTGTGGAAAGCATATAAAAGTAGTATTGTCATTCTGAGCGAAGCGAAGAATCTCATAAGTGCTGAATGCATCGGGCTTGTTGTATAGTTTTCTCCTTCGAGATTCCTTAATATATAAAATAAGGTTGTTTTTACAAATTTACACATATTTGGCTACTACTTTCCTTTGTAAAACAGTAAGTATTTTGCTTTGAGATCCTTCGCTTTGCTCAGGATGGCTTCGTCACTCAATAAACTCATTGTAAACCTTTATTACATTGATTATTTTGCAATGAAGCAACAAATCTTTTAACAACTTAAATTCACATTTATGGAAAACAGCAAAGTTGGAATCGTAGGGTATGGCGCCTATATTCCACGTTATCGCATACGCGTTGAGGATATAGCTAAAGTCTGGGGCGCCGATGCTAACAGCTACAAAAAGGGACTGGATGTTCAGGAAAAATCTGTTCCCGGCCAGGACCAGGATACAATATCTATGAGCGTGGAAGCAACAAAGTATGCGCTGAAACGTGCTAAGATAGATCCCATGGAAATCGGGGCTATATACATTGGTTCTGAAAGCCATCCCTATGCGGTGAAGCCTTCGGGCACAGTAGTTGCAGAAGCAATTATGGCTACACCCGATATTCATTGTGCTGATTATGAGTTTGCCTGTAAAGCCGGTTCAGAGGCAATGTATGTTTCAATGAGCCTTATTAAGGCAGGTGAGATGAGATATGCTATTGGTATCGGAGGCGATACTTCGCAGGGTGCTCCGGGCGATGCACTTGAATATACTACTGCTGCCGGTTCGGCATCATTTATATTCGGCAAAGAAAAACTGCTGGCAGAATGTCTTTACACTCATTCATATATGACCGATACGCCTGATTTCTGGAGACGCGAATATATGCATTATCCCAGGCATGGAGGAAGATTTACTGGTGAGCCTGCATATTTCAAGCACACGATCGGGTGCGCTAAAAAGCTGCTTGAAAAATCAGGTATGAAGCCATCGGATTTTCAGTGGGCGGTCTTTCACCAGCCTAATGGCAAATTTCCAAAACGCGCCGCTAAGATGCTGGGTTTTTCTTTCGAGCAGATAAAGCAGGGTTGGCTTGTCCCTCTTCTTGGCAATACCTATTCCGGTGCTTCACCAATTGGACTTACAGCCATTCTTGATGTTGCAAAGCCGGGAGATTACATTTTTATGGTATCATACGGCTCAGGCTC
>DASXTZ010000528.1:0-6273 GCA_036505135.1 Ignavibacteria bacterium | reverse complement strand
AAATATGTTGATGATGTTATTAAAAGCATCGATGCTGTCAGAATCGAAAATGCTAAGCAAGTATGGAAAAATTTTAATTTACCTTAACAATTCACTCTCTGAAACAAGGGTCATGACCCATTGTTCTATAGAGATTCGCACAAAGACTGATTTAATTTACAATCTTAATCTGTGACAACTTATCCAGAATCATTTGCGGCTTGCCGCGGAATGTAGATACTCTCCCGCTTATTTCAACGTGCTTGCCTTCATATTTTGTAACATCACCAAATTCTTCAAACTTATTTGCAAAAATTACTCCGGTAAAAGGATTATTAGGGTATTTTTCCACAAAATTTAAATAAGCTACCTTATCGGATCTATATACATCAACAACAAGTCCCTTGACCGTAACATACTTGCCCATGTAATCACTTGCCTCAAGCGGACTAATAACAGCAACGGGAGTTTCGCTTCGCTGATACGCGAATTTATCTTTTTCGGTCTCCTGCTTGTTTTCCTGTCTGACTGAAGCTGAATCAGTTTTTTTTGTCTCTTCTCCAGAAGGGACGGAATCCCGTTGTTTCGTTTCCCGTTTTATTTCTTTATCGTCAACATATTCAGGCTTGTCATTCTTACCGCATGAGGAAGCGAGCAACGAAATTATAAGTATAAAACTAAATTTCGAAAACACTATTTTTTTCTTTTGCTTTTCTTTGATTTTTTCTTACGCTTAATCTTTAGACTTGCAGCTTTTTTCCCTTTTTTCTTTATAGCTGCGGCTCCATTTAATGTAGCTTGTGCAGCAGCAAGCCTTGCAATCGGCAGACGGAAAGGCGAACAGCTCACATAATCCAGTCCTGTAGAATCACAAAAATGTATCGTATAGGGGTCTCCGCCATGTTCACCGCAAATACCAATTTTCAGGTTTGGCTTGGCAGCTCTGCCTTTATTTACGGCGATTTTTACAAGCTCAGCCACTGCGCTATCAATTGAAATAAAAGGATCGTATGGTAGAATATTATGGTTAACATAATACGGCAGAAACTTCCCGGAATCATCACGTGATAAGCCAAAGGACATTTGAGTGAGGTCATTGGTTCCAAATGAGAAAAATTCTGCCGCCCCGGCTATTTCATCGGCGGTAATTGCGGCGCGCGGTACTTCTATCATAGTTCCTACCAGGTATTTAAATTCTATGCCATACTCGATGAAAATTTCCCTTGCCGCATCGTGGACTACTTTCGATTGATTCTCCAGCTCCTTATAGTTTCCTACAAGCGGAATCATCACCTCCGGTTTGCAGTTAATTCCCTCTTTTTTAGCTTCTGCAGCTGCTGCAAAAATTGCGCGAGCCTGCATTTTCGTTATCTCGGGAAATACTATACCCAGCCTGCATCCGCGATGCCCCATCATTGGATTAAATTCATGAAGGCTTTCTACTTTGGCCTTTACTTCTTCATATGACTTTCCTGTTTTCTCGGAAAGATCTCTTTGCTCTAATTCAGTATTTGGCAGAAATTCATGAAGCGGAGGGTCAAGCGTTCTTATCGTAACGGGCATATCACCCATTTCTTTGAATATACCTGCAAAATCATTCTTCTGATACGGGAATATTTTTGCAAGCGCTTTTTCTCTTTCTTCAAGTGTATCGGCAAGTATCATTTCTCTAACTGCGTCAATTCGATCGCCTCCAAAGAACATGTGCTCAGTTCTGCATAATCCGATACCTTCTGCGCCAAAAGATACAGCGTTGCGGCACTGGTCGGGCTGGTCGGCATTGGTTCTTATTCTTAACCTGCGGTATTTATCAGCCCATTTCATTATTTTGTCATACATTCTATATGCTTCTGATGCTTCCGGTGAAAGTGACTTTTCAATAAGTACCTGAAGTATTTCCGAATCCTTTGTCTGTATCTGCCCTTCTATAACTTCGCCGGTAGTTCCATCTATTGATATCCAGTCCCCTTCCTTTAAAGTAACAGTTCCAAGATTGGTTTCTACTTTCATTATTCTCTGCACATAATCAACATCAAGCGAACCGCAGCCTGCAACACACACCTTGCCCATCTGCCTTGCAACAAGAGCAGCATGAGATGTCATACCCCCGCGTGCAGTGAGTATCCCTTCCGCTGCATTCATTCCGCGAATATCTTCCGGAGATGTTTCTACTCTAACAAGGATAACTTTCTCGTTGTGCACCGTAGCAGCCAGCTCTGCATCGTGTGCATTGAAATAAATTCTTCCGCATGCTGCACCCGGCCCTGCGTTCAGGCCTTTGGCAAGAAGCCTTCCCTGTTTTACAGCTTCGTCTTTTTCTTTTGTATCAAAAATAGGGCGCAATAGCTGGTTCAGCTGGTCAGGTTCTACTCTTCTTATTGCTTCTTTTTCACTTATAAGCCTCTCATCAACCATATCGACAGCAATTTTTACAGCAGCGGGACCGGTTCTCTTTCCAATCCTGCACTGCAGTATATAAAGCTTACCTTCCTGAATCGTAAATTCAATATCCATCATATCACTGTAATGTTTCTCAAGCCGCTTCCTTACGTTTTCAAGCTGACGATAAATTTCGGGGTTTTGTTCTTCCAGTCTCACTATTGGCAGAGGTGTTCTGATACCTGCAACAACATCCTCTCCTTGCGCATTCATAAGATATTCGCCGTAAAAAATATTTTCTCCTGAAGCTGGGTCGCGTGTGAAAGCCACACCTGTTCCGGATGATTCACCCATATTGCCAAATACCATTGATTGCACATTTACAGCTGTTCCCCATGATTCGGGAATATTATTCAGCCTGCGGTAAATATCCGCACGTTCATTCATCCATGAGCCAAATACTGCGCTGATTGCTCCCCATAACTGCTCCATCGGGTCTTCAGGAAAATCTTTACCAAGCTTATTGTTTATTTCCGACTTAAACTCATAAACAAGCTCTTTTAGATCCTGCGCGGTTAGATCAGTATCAAATTCAACACCCTTGGATTTTTTCTTATTTTCGATAATAATTTCAAAAGGGTCGCGTTCGTCTTTGGTTTGCGGCTTCAGGTCAAGAACAACATCTCCATACATCTGCACAAACCGCCTGTATGAATCGTAAGCAAATCGCTCGTTTCCGGTTTTTGCTATCATAGCCTGAACAGTCTGGTCATTAAGCCCAAGGTTAAGGATAGTATCCATCATTCCGGGCATTGATGCCCTTGCACCTGAACGAACGGATACTAACAGCGGATTGGATTTATCTCCAAACCTGCAGCCCATTTCTTTTTCAATCTTCGCAAGTGCGGCTGCCACCTGCTTTTTTAATTCTTTCGGGTATGATTTATTGTGGTCGTAGTAATAAGTGCAAACTTCAGTAGTTATAGTAAATCCGGGAGGGACGGGTAATTTAAGGTTAACCATTTCGGCAAGGTTTGCACCTTTTCCGCCGAGAAGAGGTTTCATCTCAGCAGTGCCATCGGCTTTTTTGCCTCCAAAATAATAAACTAATTTCTTTGCCATAATAATTCTAAGTTAATTTTAGCACATAAATTTTCACCAATTATAATAACAGGAATTTAATGTAAGATAGTGGAAATTCATGAAGCGGTTTTAAATATCTATATAATTTTTTTCTTCTTCTCTGAAAATATTCAGAACTTCTTCTTTATTTGTTGCATCCAATAGCCTGTCCCTGAATTCTTCCTTATTCATCAATCGTGAAATTCTGCTAAGAAGCTTTATATGAGTATTTAGAAGAGTTTCCTTGCCAATAAGTAAAAAAATGAATCTTACCGGTTCGCCGTCGATTGAATCGAAATCAATAGGGTTTTTTGTGATTATAAATGCAGCAACTATATCGCTAATTGCATCGGTTTTACCATGGGGTATTGCAAATCCTTTTCCTACGCCCGTTGAAACCAGCCTTTCACGTTCAAAAATCGTATCAGTTACTTTATTAATATCAATAATTTTCCCTGATCTTGCACTAATTTCAATTATTTTTCTTATTGCATCGTCCTTATCGGCAACTTCCAAATTCACCTCAACGACGTCGGGACTTAAAATATCGGATATCTTCATTTGATAATATAATTCAACCTGCAAATTTAGCAAAAACTGATGTAAGATGAAATTATGAAATTTAATGGGTTAAATGAGGAGAATCTCAAAGGCAATTAAAATCATTATGTTGAGTGCGATAAATTGATTAAGTCAGTATGCCTTTTTTCAGAAAATTAACGGTGGATTTTACACCTCGCTGCGCTATAATGCTGGGATCGTTACTAAGAATTTTGAGATATTTTAAAGCTTTATCTGGATATTTGTTGCCAAAGCTGCAATTAAAAGCTATTGCAATATTCCACCTTACATGCTCATTTTTTATTTTACTCCATTTATTAAGCTGTCTGAGGGTTTCTTCAGGAAAAGCATTACCAAAATATGAGCCGAGCACGAATGGGCCCAAATTCTTTTTGACATAAACAGCTGAATCATACATCAATGGCTCAAGAAGGGTAAACCCTTTCTGCAGGTTTTCCTTATCACGCAAACCTGTTGTAGAAATAACAACTGCCCGCATTACTTTAGATGATTTATGCTTTGTCCAGTTTTGTAAAGTTTTATAAAAATCTTTATGATAGAAAACCGTGTTTGCCATCGCGCCCCCTGCCGTCTCACGAACTTTCCAGTTATCGTTATCTGCAATTTTCAGCAGCAGTTTTTTTACATCATTTTTATATCAGTTTAATGATTTTTTTCTTTTGTGATTAGGCAAGTAAACTATCTGCGATTAGCTTGGCCGCTAATTAGTACTAATATTAAAAAAAGTCGTTGTAACCCGGGGCGTAGCGAAGGGTCTCATTAACTCTAATGAGATTCTTCGCTACGCTCAGAATGACAATCCCTCTGTTAGTGTTGTTACCAACAGCGTTAAGAGTTTTTTACTTCTTTGCTTTTTCGTCGTATTGTTTCTGAACATAATTCTTAAGAAAACCGGATTCAGGCATAGCATCCAATCCTTTATCCATCCATTTCTTTGCTTCATCAAGCTTATCATCTTTTATATAGCACATAGCTATCATGCCTGCGGCCTGGTCTTTTCCCCAATCGGGATAGGTTTCATCCTTTGGCTTATAAGTTTGAAACAGCTCCCATGATTTTTCAAGTAACGGAAGTGCTTTTTCCGTCCCGCCGCCAAAATTTTCGGGGGTATAATAAGTGTTAATTCCATCTATTAAATAAAAACGGGGATTATCAGGCTCCAGCTTCTTAGCCTTATCTTTGGCTTCTAACTGCTTGGCAATGATATCGTTCATACTCTGCATATCATAAATCCACCTGTTGCTGTTAACTGCCATCTTTAATATCCAGGCTTCTGCAAACTGGTCATTAGCATCGGTAGCTTTATCGAGCAAAGCCAGGCTGGATTCTGTATGTTTTTTAATTTCATCATTATTTTTTGCTTCAATAGCATTATATGACAGAATAAAATCAACAGAAGCCAGATAGTAGTTTACCATCCATTCATTCTTTTTAAGCTGGAGAATTCTTTCAAAATCACCCCTTACTTTCAACAGTGCAGCCTTGTTATTTTTATTTGCTGCATCGCCAAGCTTCTTTTTTGCTTTCACCATTGCATCGGTGTAATCGTCAGCCCGCAAAAAATTTACATTTAGAATTGAAAAAATCAAAATTAAAACACTTAAAATTATTTTTTTCATTTTTAACTCCTTATATTAATATTTAGAATTTGTTTGCAAATGTAACTCGAATCTCTGATTCGAGTTGTCTGAAACACAGTTTCGGTTTACAATTTAGTTTACGTTTTATGTTTTAAAATTGTACTCCAAGACCCAAATAAAATTGCCTTTTGTTTGTTGTAATTATTTCCCTTCGCTCAGAATAATCAAAGTTATAGGTATAATCATACAAGTTCTTCTGGTTAAACACGTTGTTAACCGATAGCACAGCAACTGCGAACCTGCCAAATAAAGAAAACAAATACTGGAAATTAACATCGAACCTGTGATAAACAGGAAATCTGCTGCTGTTTGACTCGCCATAAATTGGCTGATATACATTATTAGTCGAATCAAAGCTGCTTCCAACAACTGGCGTAAACGGTTTACCGGTTGATACCCTGTAAGTTAATCCTGTTGTAATGTTATCTGTTACATTATAGCTAGCAACAAAAGTTAAGCTGTGAGTAATATCATAAGCTGCGGAAACTTCTTTTTGGTTCTCATACTGGCTTCTTTTGGAATCAGTATATGCATAAGATATCCACGCAGAATATTTGTTTGTAACCCTTGA
>DASXTZ010000527.1:0-3640 GCA_036505135.1 Ignavibacteria bacterium | reverse complement strand
AGCTTCCGAATATAGCCCGGTGAACCATAATCGGCCTGTGTTTATGCCCATCGCTTCCCTCATAAGTCAGGTCAAATCTTTCAGGAAATTGATAATCAAGCTGAATTGTAGCAATTTGCCAGTCTCTGTTCAAAGCATCTTTGATGTTAACATCTATTTTAGGACCGTAAAAAGCACCTTCTTTTTCCTTTACTTCATATTCAATATCGTTTGCTTTCAGCGCAGCAGCCAAGGCTGCTTCGGCCTGGTCCCAGGTTTCTTTTGAACCAAGCGCATCATCGGGCCTGGTAGATAAATAAAAAAACGGCTTAAATTCGAATAATGCATAAAAAGTTTTAACCAGCTGCATAACACCGGTTATTTCCTGCTGAATCTGCTCCGGTGTGCAGAAAATGTGGGCATCATCCATTGTAATCTGCCTTACCCTTAACATTCCTCCCACTGCGCCGCGCAATTCATTCCGGTGAAGTCTTCCTATTTCACTCAACCTGATTGGTAAATCCTTATAGCTTCTCATCTGCGAAGAATAAACCAGCGTTGCTTCCGGGCAGTTCATCGGCTTAAGGTAGTATGTTTCTTCGCCATCATCCACCCTGAACATGTTCTCTTTGTAATGAGCAAGGTGTCCTGACTGTTCAAACAATATATCTTTTACAAGTATTGGCGTATTAATTTCATCATAGCCGCTTTTTTCGTGAATTTCACGCCAGTATTTTTCAAGCTCTTTGAAAAGAATCATTCCATTTGGAAGCCAAAATGGAGTGCCGGGGCTGACTTCATGAAACATGAAAAGCTCAAGCTCTTTACCTATTTTCCTGTGGTCACGTTTTTTTGCTTCCTCAAGAAGGTTGATAAAATCATCAAGCTCTTTCTTTTTGGGAAAAGAAATACCATATATTCTTTGAAGCTGTTTTCTGTTTGAATCACCGCGCCAATATGAACCCGAAACGCTAAGAAGCTTCACGTTTTTCAGCTTAGCAGTAGTTGGCATATGCGGTCCGCGGCACAGGTCGGTAAATCCACCCTGGTGATATAAAGATACAATAGGTTCTTTCGCAATTTCTTCCAGTATTTCTACTTTGTACGGATCAACCCGCTTTGATTTAAAATATTTGATGGCATCATCATGCTTCATTTCCTCACGCTGGGTTTTCAGGTCACGTTTAGCAATTTCAATCATCCGCTGCTCGATTTTTTTTAAGTCTTCATCAGTGAATTTATGCTCAGAATCCACATCATAATAAAAACCATTTTCAATTGCGGGTCCAACCCCGAACTTAGCACCGGGAAACAACTCCTCTATGGCCTGCGCCATTATATGGCTTGTTGAATGCCAATAGACCTTTTTACCTTCCTCATCGCCAAACTTATAAAACTTTACGTATGAATTTTCTTCGATTGGCGTGGTCAGGTCAACTAACTGCCTGTTCACTTCAGCGACAAGAATATCTTCAGCCAAACCTTTACTAATTGATTCGGCAATTTTGAGCGGGGTCACGCCTTTTGGAAATTCTTTGACGCTTCCGTCAGGGAAGGTTATATTTATAACATTATTGGAACCCAAAACTACTTTATCTGATAATACCTTCTAATTTTATCTATCTCTCTTTGCAAAATCCCCCTGTTAACCGATGAGTTAATGAACTCGTCATATAAATACTGCGTATCAAGGTTATAGTCATTTTCCTTTAATGCAGTTTCAAAATATGAGAGAGCTTCCCTTTCATCCGATTTCATAATGTCAGAAGTGCTTTCAAGTGAATCACTTTTAGCCCTGACCCCGGCCTTCAGCAGATTCATGAGGTTGGTATACTGCTTAACCACCTGGTCATTTAAATAAACTCCCTGTTTTAAGCCGACCACAAGGTCTTCTGAAATAATTTCCTGTGCTTTAGCAATGTAACTTTCGCTTCTTAAATTGGGTATTATTGTTTGCGAAGTAAGATCCTGAAATACTCCTTTTATCTTTAAGTAAAATGGTTCAGCATGCACTATCTTAACATCAGTATATTTTGTAATCGTGAGATTAACCTGGTCTTTAATATTGCTCTTTATAACACTTTCCGGAGAAATTTTCCCCTGAATTAGAATGTTTGAACCAAAAGCCTTTTTGGGATCAGGGGGTATGACGTAATTTACCTCTATCGGATTTCCGACATACATTACCCCGGCCCTTGTTCTCACATTCTGCTGCAATACCTCTGCAGTAGTTAAAACACCGCTATTGGGCCTGTTTACATCAGGACTTGAAGCAATATATTTATAGGCCTGTTCCATTGGGACAAGCATCGTTGAGCTGACATAGACAAATCCTGTGCTAAGCTGATCCAGGGTCATAATATCACCTGCGGATAAATTAGTAAATCCTTCGAACTTAATATTTATAGAATTTGTATTGTTCGGAAGATTATAAAGTGACGGAATTAATACTGAGTTATTTTTTCTGACCGTCATATTGTACTGCCAAAAGTCATCACCGTAACTCTTTACATTGTTAATTGTAAAATCATCTTGTCTTAAAAACTTTATAATTTTTTCATTGCCAATTGTAATTGTCATAATAATCACAAAATTGGCTCTCTCTCTGAATTCATCATCATTTGTTGAAAGCTTAACATCGTTAATTGTAATCAAAAAAGGATCATATTGATTAATAATATCCTTGGTAGAATACATTTGCCCAAATACCAAAACGGGCAGAAAAAAAACTACTATTAGTGCTTTTTTGAAATAATTCATTCTGATGATCTCAATTAATTCACCCCGAGTGCGCGAGGCGTAAATATTTCCCCTTGTGGACGGTGCGGGAATCGAACCTGCGACCTCCACGATGTCAGCGTGGCACTCTAACCAACTGAGCTAACCGTCCAAAAACATTCAATTCGGCGATTAGGTGTCCTGAATCATCCAACCATGCCGAGGTTTTCGGGACTAACTATCCTAAATAACAATAATATCCCCAATTAAAAAAGGACTTCAAATTTACTCAAAATTTGCAATTATTTCAAGGAAATAGAAATTAAGGGTTAAAATTCTATATTTACTAAATCTTAGCGTTTCTGAATATATAATTAATATTTTTTAACACTTTTTTTGGATCAAAGATACCTTCAATTTCACGGGATTTAACTTTAGAAATTACTCTTTTATCCTTCAGAAGCAGGCTTTTAAAATCTTCTCCCGAATTCCATGACTTCATTGCATTTTGCTGTACTACCTTATATGCATCTTCCCTTGTTAAGCCGCATTCAACTAATTTAAGCAGAGCTCTTTGTGAATATATTAAACCATGGGTTTTGTTTAAATTTTGTTCTATGTTTTTCTTATTAATTACGAGTCCGCTCAACACTTCGTTCATCTTAACAAGCATATAAAATAATAACATTGTGCTATCGGGAATTATCATGCGCTCAACGGAAGAATGAGAAATATCGCGTTCATGCCACAGATTAATATTTTCCATAGCGGCTACTGCGTTGCCTCTTAAAATGCGTGCAAGTCCGGCTATCCGTTCGCAAATAACTGGATTTTTTTTGTGCGGCATTGCTGACGAGCCTTTTTGCCCCTTGGTAAATGGTTCCTCAAACTCCAGAACTTCTGTTTTTTGCAGATGGCGGATTTCCGTAGCAAATTTTTCTAA
>DASXTZ010000526.1:0-2868 GCA_036505135.1 Ignavibacteria bacterium | reverse complement strand
AGAGAATAACATTGAGTTTATTGATATGCCGGATAGTATTAAAAATCAATATCAATATCTCACAGAGGCAAAAATGACGAAGCTAAAAAATGCCGGATATTATAAGGAATGCATGAGTTTGGATGATTCGGTAAAAGATTATGTAATTAATTATTTAGCGCAGGATAAATACCTTTCTTCAAATAATAAATAGTAAATAACAAATACCAAGTTTTTGAATAATTTGCCATTTTATTATTTGATATTTGATTTTTCTATCTTACGGCTTCCCACACTTTTGAGACAGATCTGTTTTTGAATAATACCGAAAGGGAATTTCTTGTCCAATCGCCAATTACTTTTCTATATCCAAATTTTCTGTAGCGGCGGGGTGATTCATAAACCGTTAAGTTTTTCAGGAACTTTATTTTTCCAAGTTTTCGTATCCGCCTGAACAGGTCATAGTCTTCGCCTGCCGATAAGCTTTCATTATAACCTTTTACGTGCAGGAAAACGTCTTTCCTTATAATGTGACATTCCCCTCTGCCCATTCCCATACCCAAGGAATTCAGCATCCTGACATAATTATTATAGAACGAATGGAAAACCCTGTCCTTAAAAATAGCCTCATTAGGGAATACTTTAATATTGCAGGTGCATGCAAGAATTTTTCTATCCTTAAATGATGATACTGTTTTTTTGAAAAATTCTTCGATGTCTTGTATAAATGTATCTGCATTGAAAAAATACAACAGATCACCATTCGCCTGGCCTACTCCTGCATTTCTTCCGGCGGAAATATTTTGAAACTCACCAGGCTTTACGGTAATAACAGAATCGACAACGCGATTAAGCAGATTGAGGGTTTTATCTTTGCTGCCACCGTCGGAAATAATCAGCTCAATATTAAATTTTTCTTTAATTTCGGCTGTGAATTGAGAAATAGTCTGACTGATCAGTTTTTCTTCATTTAGAGTAGGAATTATTATACTTATGGAGGGAGAATATTTCAATTGTTAATGAATCAATTTGCTGCAGATTATCAAAATTACATCAAAAAATTAGGGAGTGCAAAACCATTTACACTCCCTTAACTTACATGGCTAGATTAAAGTTAAGCTTTTTTTAATTCAGCAACCATCTTTGCATATCCCTTTTTCTTCAATGTTCTCAGTGCACGTGTAGAAATCTTAAGGGTTATGAAACGGTTATCTTCCTCAACCCAGATCTTTTTTGTTCTTAAATTAGGAAACTGCCTCATTTTGCTCCTATTGTTAGCATGAGAAACATTGTTACCTGTCAAAGGTTTTTTACCTGTTAACTGACATACTTTAGACATTATGACCTCAAATAATTATATTATGGATTATAAGGTTTTAAGCTGTTTTCGTAAACTTTGCTCATTTTTTCCAGAAATTTCCAAGTTCCTTTTTCCGTCTTAACCGATTCTACTATCTTTATACTTAGAATTCTGACTTCTTTGCCGGTATCAGGATCAATAGCCATTTCAACCTTTTTGGTTTTGTTTAATTTATCTGCAAATGATTGTGCTTTTGCCATTTTTTACTTTGATTAAGCAACAAAAATACGTGAAAATAAATTAAAAATAAAGTCCGTACCAGACACCGGAAGGTGCAAAACGAACAGCGGGCATTGGCAAGTGGTAGAAATTCAATATTTTCTTAAGCTTTACAAGGAAATCAGATTTACCGGGCAATTTCCTTATATCAATATCTAATGCAAGAAACCATTCAGTGTAGGCATTTTGGCTTCCAAAGTCATGGCTTGCATTTTTAATGCTCATTCCAAGAGCAATCGCCAGAAAATTAGGGTAGAGTTTTGCTTTTGTTACAGATCCTGGAAAAACTATTTCAGGGTTAACGCTAAGCCAGAAGGTCATCTTAGTATAATCATCAAGCAAATCGTCCTCAGAGTTTGAAACTTTTTTTCCTAACCATTTAGGGTTAAAGCTCCACTTGAAATTAATATTTTCAAGCGGCGGGGCAGCTCTTTGCAAAAACGGGTAAACAGCTCCGAAAATATTGGCTCCCATATCCACCCAGTCGAATCCCCAGTTAGGTGCAAACCCATCGTTGATTTCGATATATGTTTCGTAAGCCATAGAGGTTATTGCGCCATATAACAAGGCTTTCTCCGGCCTTATGCCTGTCCATTCATATGCAACAGCAGTAGCTACAGTAAAAAAATTTGCAGTAAAAATGTGAGATGCCTTATCCATATTCCTGGCGTAATAGCCGTCCTCTGCAAATTTAAAATAGTTGCGCTTTTCTTTCCACCACGTATTAGAATAATAAATATGCATCGCTGTAAAAACTCCGGCCCCCAATGCACCTAATATAGTTAACTTTACAGGATTAACTTTATATTTCTTTTGAGATTTTACAGAGCCGCTTTTTTTGTAAGAATAATTAATAGATGTATTTTTTTTATCAGATAGTGTTAATTGTAAGCCGGTATTTCTGAAAAATGCCGAAGACTTAGCTTGCTGCTGTTTATTTTCTTTTAATTTAAACTGGAAAAGAATTTCATTTTCACCGGAAAACGAAGTATTTGCACAGATAAGAAATATAAAAAAAATTATATATGAATAAATTCGCATACTTAGAAGTTAACCACATATTTTGTTTCATGTTTATTAAACCTGATTGCAGGCAAGGGCAGAAAACGAAAATGGTTAATTACATTTTTAAACCACATCATGAATTTTGAATTGCCGGGAATAATTTTTAGCCAGTTTAAATCCAGCCCGATATAATAATTCGCATACCGCTTATCAAAATCTGTATAGTTATCGACGCCGTATCCAACTACAATATTGAAAATTTCAGGCCAGTAGCTTTTAGCTTTTTTCGGGAGCATATTGTTAAC
>DASXTZ010000525.1:0-6680 GCA_036505135.1 Ignavibacteria bacterium | reverse complement strand
CCCTCACCTTCGTCAAAAGCAAATATTGTTACCGATCCCTTGTCTTTTTTCATGAGAACCCGGCTGACTACTGAATCAGAGTGATAATCTATTAATCCGGCCAAGTTGAATTTTTCTGATAAGATTTGCGAATTTTTCTTATTGTCTTCTATCATACTTTTATTTTATAAACTTTCTTCTTTTATATCTGTAATGAACTAAAATAACAGTAAAAACTCAAGTTAAATAGGATTTTAGGAGAAAGAAGTGCTACTGGAAAGATTGTTTTTTTACCAGATTTAATTTGTCGTCCCCTATACGGTAAATGTTCCAGGTCCAATTCTCATAAGTGGAATCGGCATTTGTTACAAAAAGTGCTCTATTTTTTATAAGTATGGATACTTCATACCTTGAGCGCCAATAAGGGTATGTCACTTTGTCAATGAATTCAAATGTTCCTTTATCAGTCCCCTGAAATACATATATGTTGATTTCGGGGCTGTTTTCATAAGTTAGGACAACGAATTCATCCAGCGAGTCACCGGAGAAATCACCATATTCGTAAAAACAAACAATACCGCTCACGTTGCCGCCGAAGTAATCATCTATGGACTTAAACTCTTTATCGGTCATTTCCTCTTTAATGTATTTTGCAAAAGTAAGGTAGCTCATATCATACGCCTGAGAATATGAAATGAAGGTAATGCCAAAAAAAAGCATTATGGAAATCCATCCCTTTGAGATAAACAAAAGTTTTTTCATGAATCTATTTCTAAAATATTTTTGTGTGAAATATAAAGGGAACATATCTCACATCATCATTTTCTAAGATGTGCAACAAAAAATTACTTCAAAAATTCCAATAGGCAACCTCACCCCTGGTCCCCTCTCCTTAAGGAGAGGGGACCGAAACCGAAAATTTTTGGTAATTGGCCCTCCCTTTCCTTTTAGGAGAGGGAAACTGTCTACGACTCAGCGAGTCAAAGACTCGTTGAGTGGGTGAGGTCATTAGTTGCCGTTCATTTCCCATGTTATAGCAAAGTCTCCCGCTTCAGCTGGGACTCTGCGTAAAGCAATGTTTAACTTCAGAGACCTCTTTCAGAGGGATTCTGCGGAGACAAAGAAGACAAAGAACCCTATTCTTTCCTTTCCCGTTTAAATTTTTAATTATAATTTACAATACATGGCTACCGGATTAACTACAAAATCACTTCATTTTAAAATATCAAAAACGATTGGTGATGTAAGCGCTTTGCTTTACTCGCCGCCTAATGCAGAGCAGGTTTTGGTCTTTGCACATGGCGCGGGCGCAGGTATTAAAAATAAATTTATGGAAGCAGTCTCGCTCTCACTTGCTGAAAAGGATATTGCAACCTTAAGGTTTAATTTTCCGTACATGGAAAAAGGTAAAAAAATGCCTGACCCAAAGCCTGTATGTTTTGCTGCAATCAGCGCTGCTGTGGAAAAAGCATTTGAGCTTTCGAAGCTCCCCGTATTTGCCGGCGGAAAATCTTTTGGCGGCAGGATGACGTCAACTGCCGCATCGGAAGGACTTCTACCAAATATAAAAGGTATTATTTTCTTCGGGTTTCCTCTCCACGCACCGGGTAAACCATCAAATGAAAGAGCGAAACATCTTTATAATGTAAAGGTACCAATGCTGTTTCTTCAGGGTACAAGGGATTCGCTCGCATCTCTGGCGCTGCTAAAACCAGTAATTAAAAAAATAGGTAAGAAGGCAGAACTGTTCATTATAGATGGAGCAGACCATTCATTTCATTGTCCAAAAGAATATAACTTGAAAGACAGCGAAGTTATTGAAATGATATGCAAAGAAGTGAAAAGATGGATGAAAATGATTAAAAGTTGATTTTATTTAGTACGGTTATATCCTATCTCTTTCAATCTGAACTCACCATAAGTAAAATTCATATCTGGTCTGTGGAAAATTATCGAAGCAAATGAAGCCAGCTTGAAACCATTAAAATCCTTTGGTTCTTTAGCAGGTGTTTAGTCAAATAGTTAAATAGTTAAATAGCAAAATAAATGATTTTATGCAAAAACAGTCTATTATTTATTTACCATTTTTACGTTATATTCATTAGTTTCATAATGTTTTATTTTTTATAGGTTATTATTCATATTCTCCTTTTATGCAAGTGAATTCTAATTATTCAACAGAAAATTTTTCTCCTCTTTCTGAGATTCTGTAACGATTTCGCTCTAAAGAAGCAGAACGTGTGATTTATTTGAAGTAAATAGCAATGAAAATTCCGGTTAAAGATATCGCCATAATATTGGCAATAACAATTCTTTCAACTGTTATAATAAAAATATCAGGTATCTTCCAAACTTTCCAGGAATGGATGCGAAAACAACAAATCTGGATTGCATGGCAGGCCCATGATTATGTGTTTATTTTAATAGTCCTGCTGTTTATATGCAGTATTTATGTTTTAAAGAATTGGATAACTCTCAATCGTGAAATTTCAAAACGAAAACAAATTGAAAAAGAGTTTTTATTCAAAGCACATCTATTGGATAATGTTTCTGATTCGGTTTTTGTAATAGACTTTGAGGGTAATTTTATTTTTTTCAATGAAACAGCTTACAAAAGCAGGGGTTACACTAAGGATGAGCTGATGAGCATGAACCTCCGTGAACTGGACGACCCTAAATTTATACCTCTTATTGCTAAAAGGTTCAAAGAGATAATTGATAAAGGTTCCGCGGTCTTCGAATCAGCGCATCTTCGAAAGGACGGGTCTTCAATGCCGATCGAGGTTCATTCGCGTTTATATGAGCTTGGAGATAAGAAAGTTTTCTTAAGCGTAATCAGGGACATTACCGAACGTGAGACAACCCAGCAAGCTTTGAATGAAAGCGAAGAGCATTATAAAAGATTGTTTGAAAACAACCCGGTCGGTATTTACAGAACTACTTCTGATGGAAAAATCTTAATGGCAAATCCTGCCTTATATAAAATGCTTGGTTATGGTTCATTTAACGATTATTCATCAAGAAACCTTGATAAAAATCCTACACATCAGCAATATTCAAGGCAAGAATTTAAAAAAAGACTCCAACGAGACGGAAAAATAATTGGTTTGGAGTCCGTCTGGAAAACCAAAGATGGCCGGGATATTTATGTACGCGAAAATGTTAAATCATTTTTTAATCCTGGAACAAAAGAGACCTATTATGAGGGAACTGTTGAAGATATCACCGGGCTAAAGCAAGCAGAGAAAGAGCATGAAAAAAGTTATGGGTTTAACAAATTATTGCTTCAGACTATTCCATTCGGAATGGACATTGTTGATAAAGAGGGGAATGTTCTATTCATCAATGATAACCTAAATGAACATTTCAATAACGAAGCCATAGGAAAGAAATGCTGGATATTGTATAAAGACGACAAAACCCAATGCCAAGGCTGTCCTTTATTAAGTGGTTTAGAAGATGGGGTAACAAAAGTTTTAGAAACTTCGGAAGTAATGAATGGAAAAACTTTTGAAATAAGCCACACCCCTATAGATTTTAAAGGGAAAAAAGCAGTTCTTGAAATATTTAAAGATATAACCGAACGTAAACAAGCTGAGAAAAAACTAAAGGATTCTTTAAAAGAAAAAGAAACCCTGTTAAAGGAGGTTCACCATAGAGTAAAAAATAATCTGCAAATAATCTGGAGCCTGATCAAGCTGCAGTCAAATAACATCAGTGACCCCAGGCTTCTTGAAATATTCGGTTCTGTTGGCAGCCGCGTTAAGTCTATGGCATTAATTCATCAAACGATGTATAAATCGGAAAACTTCAGCAAAATTGACATGAAGGAATATCTGAATAGTTACAAAGATTATATTCAGCAAATCTATAGTAATAAAAATAGCCAGGTTAACTTAATATTGAATATCGAAAAGATCCATTTAAATATGGAAACTGCAATCCCATGCGGGCTACTGATAAATGAACTATTGACAAATTCATATAAACATGCTTTCCCTCAGAATAAAAAAGGAACCATTGAAATTAATTTCAGTTCAAATGGTAACGGAAAATTTAAGTTAAAATTTAAGGATGAGGGGATTGGTTTCCCTTCGGGGATTGATATACAAAATTCCAATTCAACAGGTCTGACTTTGATTCATGCATTAACAGACCAAATCGATGGGACAATTGAAGTTAAGAATGAATGCGGAGTTGAATATAACATCGTATTCCCTGACTCTGTATACAAAAAGGAGCACGTTAATTAATATTTTCGCATTGTCCAGATATCTCCATCCCAATTATGCGGGCCGCCCGTATGTTTTCCACTGAAAAGCCAGAGTTTATCCATAAAAACAATACTGTGCGCTGCGCTTCTTACAGTCCACGGTGCATGTTCGGTTTGCCTCTTCCATTTTATCCCATTTTTCGAATACCATACATCATTTTTTGCCGCTAGAGTATGGTTTGAGGAAGTATCGCGCCCTCCAAAAACCCATATTTTATTATCAAATACCAGAGCGCCGTAATCATAACGCAAATTCCAGTCGGCTTCCGGTAATAGCTCTATCCAGTTCATACCATCTGCTGCGCGCCATATATCCGCGTACGCCTGTCCGCCCGCCTATCATATATAATGAGTCATTGAAAACAAGCATCCTTGGGTAATCCCGTGGCGCCCAGGGAGCAGTATGTACCTCTTCTATCCAGTTAATACCATCTTCCGAAGACCAGATATCATTAAGGAATTTGTTAGTCCCCCTGTCTTCTGTTATGCCATTTGCTCCGCCGAAGAGCCAAAGTTTATTTTTAAAAACTATTAATGCGTGTGCACCGCGCGGCTGCCATGCAGCATTCTTTGCATTTATCCAGTTATATCCATCATCGGAATACCAAATGTCATTCAGAAATTCTTTATCATCATATTCCAATCCTCCCATCATCCATAACCTGTTATTGTAATACACCTGCGCGGTGTAAATTCTTTCACTCCAATCCGCCTTTTTGTGCCGCATCCAGTTCAATCCATCAGGTGAAGACCAGGCCGATCATCCAAAGATTTCCATTATAAGCTATAATTGGCATTATGCCTAAAGGAAAAGTTCCCGGTTTCCAGTCCTCCGCAAAAGAACCATTACCAAAAGGTAAAACCTGTGCCCATTTATAATTTGATAGAGTATCGTTATATATTTGAGAAGGGGTGTAGTTATGGGTAGCTTCACCGCAAAAAGTAAATAACAGCAGTAGATATAAACTCATTATAGTTGTTTGCCAATAATTTTACCTCTCTACCAGCCCTCCATACCGCATGGCGCCTGCTTGCAGCAGGCAGGGCAAGCGCTTGAAGTAAGTATATTATTAAAAGAAAACAAAAAACTCAGCAGTGAACCTGTTATCTACAACCCCTGCAGGTCTTTTAAAATACTGATATTCAGCAGTAAGCCTTAAATATGTTAGCAATTGTTTCATAAAGCTCAATGTGTATGCCTGTGTATCATTATTAGTTATATCCTTATTCGGCCTGAAATAATCATAGCGTCCGCTTACATAAAACATATTTCCAAGCCGTTTATCAAGACTGACAGAATAACCGTAGCTTTTTAAAGTGTTAGTTGTATTTGGAATATCGTCTTCACCGTATAAGTATTCAGCGTTAAGCCTCCAGTCTTCATAATTAAGCTTATTGTTTAAAGCCAGCGTACCAAATCCACCCCCACGCCAAAATGAAAAGTTTGTACTGCCCTTAGGACTTATGCCTTTATAAAATACCGCTGATAAACCTGTAGTAGTTTTTGCGTCAAATAAATTTTCAACCATTATACAGATATCTTTTTGTGTATTAAGGTCCTGTGTGCCTATAGGTCTTCCGTTACCATTGCTATCAAGGCCATTCATTACAAACGCCCTTATAAGAGTTCGGTTATTATTAAATCCCAGAGCAAGCTCAATTCCCCGCTGGTCCTGGTTTAATCTGAATGGATTAGAAGTTGATGCAGAGCTTACGACCAGATCAGTTGATACGGTCTTCGGCCGATCAAGAGGCCCTATGCCCTGCCTTACTAAACGCATATTACCTACCTTTAAATAACCATATAGATCTGGCTTGCCGTAAAGGAGAGTTGCCTGGGCAAGGACATTCGGGTCAAACCCCTCTTCGAATTCTGTTTCAAAAAATATAGTGAGGAATTTATTTACCGCGCCTAAATAATAAAATGTCATATCATTAAAGAAGAACTGGTTTTTTATTATCTGTGTATTTCTCTTTGTAGCAAGAAATCTGGTTCTTCCTCTTGTGCTGATAAAATCACCCATATCATAAATGAACTGGCTTATTTTTGATTTACTCACCCCAGTTAAGGTCGCAAGATAGTTAGTTATGTCGTCAAGCTCCTGAGTGGTCAAACTTTTTGCAGATTCAACACCAGCATGAGCATCACTTGTAATGTAATTTTTAATTTCGGAAGCATTTCTTCGTGAACCAACTCCAAGAAGGCTAATTCCATTTTTGCCCTGCTCTACTGAATGGCAATTCATGCAGCCCGATTTTTCCATGGCTGTTAATGCTTCTTTTGTCCTAGCAAAGGGTGTTTCATTTTTTATATTTCCTTCAGATTTTGTCTCTTTAAGCTCACTTGGAAGCCTGTATCCAAGCCTTCGGAATTCTATTCCCATTCTTGTTAATTGGGGAGGAACTGTGTGACAGGATGAACAATCGA
>DASXTZ010000524.1:0-17357 GCA_036505135.1 Ignavibacteria bacterium | reverse complement strand
TAACAATGCAAAGGGTTTTAAGATCATAATATTTTTTATTTCTTCGGTTTCAAAAAACTCTTCCACATTTCTTTCAGAAAAAACATTTGAATAAGTATCATACGCAATTGTATCGGCATCAACAGGCGAAAGACCCAGCTTAATTTTATATCTTCCGAAATCATCCTCATCGGAAGCAAGGCTGTCGAGGAAAGAAACGTCTGCAATTTGCCATTTGAGGGTTATAGTCTGAGGATTCATTCCGAAATTGGAATTATCTATAGCAAATTCTTTCAGAATTAATCTTTTATCAAAGGATATTTCGTTATTTCCGGGTTTTCTGCCGTTGGTTGAAACCGGTAATGAATCATGCGAGCCCTCACCCCGCTTATATTTTATCTTATTTTCTGAAATGTAAAAAATATGATAATCGCCTATTTGCTCGCTTTTATAGCTAAGCTTTTTAAGCTTATCAATTAATAAATCACTTCTTACTATAAATAGCTTTATTTTTTTTTGTTCAATATATTTACGAAGCTCAAGTATATTAAGTTTCAGCTGGTCCTCATCACGCTTTTTCTTCAAACTTTTTTTGGATGCAGGAAGCTCTGTTGTAAAATAAGTCGGGATTGTATCGCTTGTAAAAATACCCGGGTTATTGGATATTACCTGTAACGGGTAAATATCAAAGTACCCCTGGTCAGGCTCAAAGTATATTTTATCATCAGGCTCAAAATATTTTTTTTCAATAAGCTTCCTGGTCAGGTTTCCAACTTCATAAGTATCTTCACGGTATGCAGGCTGATAGTAAAAGCTCCATATAATATTAACCGTTATCAATACAGCAGAGCTTCCGATAAGAACATATTTCCTGAAATCAAAAAGCTGCCATATGGCAAACGGGAAGAAAAATATTGCGTTAAGAACAATATACCTGGATATCATGTTGGTTCCGCCTGAACCCACAATACCTGAAACCATTAAAATTAATAACTCCAGAAGATTAAACAGAAGAAATATTTTTAATAGTGAAAAATTACCGGTAAAGGTTCCCGGTTTATTTCTTATAGTGCATATGATTTTCCATAAGCCTAAAGCTGTTGTCAAAGGCGCTATGTAAAATATAAAAAATGGGTATTGAATAAAACGCTGTAAATAACCTGCGTTGTTAAGCCCAGAAAAGATCCTGCTTGTTTCATGTATAAAGAAAAATGCATTTCCGTAATCGGCGTAATTTTGGTACAGCCACCATAAAGCAGAAAGATATGACAGCAAGGCAATACCTGTGTTTACGAAAAAAACTTTCCCCAAATCAAATTTTCTGTAAGTTAAAACTGCTGCAAGAATTATGAAGGCGAGAGTAAAAAACCATCCTTCATATCTCAGAAGATTGGCCGCGTTCAGGGCGGCAGCGCTAAAGAAAAGAAAAATGCGCGGAGTATTCACACTGGCGGATTGCTCATACCATCGGGTAAAAAAGTATACTGCGGCTGTTATAAAGAAAAAGAAAATGGATTCAGGCATCCCTGAAACACTTAACCATACCTGGAAGGGAAATACACAGTAAATCAGTGATGATATTACTGCAATTGCTTTTCCAAAGATTTTTTTAAACATTAAATAAATAAATAAAAGGGTCATCACTGAAAACAAAGTATTTGCAATAAGGGGTGCAAATGAAAGGTCCTTAAACAGCCATATGAAAAACCCGTTTATCCAGAAATGAAGGCTAAGCCATACCCCTGAGTATATCCTTGGATTTTGGAGCCAGTCCCATGATATAACCGTCCGGCTGTAATCATCAGCCGTAAGCCATTTAAGGCCGCTTGCAAGCAGCAAAAACTGAAAAAGGAGCTTAAATGCAACTAGTGAAGTTATCACTGCCCACTGCTTCTTAAAAATTTTATTTAAATATTCTGATACTGTATTAAGCACTTAAAACATGCTGATTTTGTTTTAACTCCCGATTCTCTTTATAAAGTTCATCAAGCTTCTCACCAAAAAAATCTAAAAACCTGAGCAGCAGCTTATTGCCCAGCTTAGGCTTTATCTTTACAAGATATTCAAAATCAGGTTTTGCAAGAACGATTGCCCTGGTTACTTCCTTGGCTATGCAGTTTACGGTGTGATATATTTCGCTGAACAAATGCACTTCGGAAAAATACGAACCTGCGCCAAATTCTTTCAGTGTTACAGGGCTGCTTTCCTTTTCACCGGTTATGACTACATTTCCCTTAACAATTATATAAAAACAAAGCCCAATGGTTCCCTCACCGAATATTTTTTCGTCAGCTGAATAATCACGCATGTGTGATATTTTCAGGATCTCCTTTAGCTCATGGTTTGAAAGCCCCTCAAACACCGGGCATGAGCTTAAAACGGAAAGCAAATGATCGTGGTCTGTTTCTTTTTTTCTGAACATATTATAAATTTTTATTTGGCTTAACTAAACTTATTGAGCCGGATCTTGAATGTTGTTCCGATACCCGGCGCCGATTCCTTTACAAATAATTTACCTTTATGATACGTTTCTATAATTCTTTTTGAAAGACTTAAACCAAGCCCCCAGCCGCGCAGTTTTGTGCTGTAACCGGGCCTAAAAATATCCTTTTTGAAACGAAGGTCGATGCCTTTTCCCGTATCGGTTACATCGATAAACAGGTGTTTTCCTTTTTCGTGGATATCAAATTTAATACTTCCTGAAGTATTTTCAATAGCGTCAAGCGCGTTTTTTGTAAGGTTTTCCATGACCCATTCAAATAGCTCACTGTTAATTAAGGCACAAGCTTCTTTAGAGCCGGTAATTGCCAGGTCTACCTTGCGTTTTGTAACGTTTTCAAAAGTTCCGGCACTGATACTTGGAATACGTATTTCAAAATACTTAACAACTTTATCTATTATATTATAAATATTCTCTTCTTTCAGGTCGGGCCTGGAGCCAATCTTCGAAAAACGGTTAGCTATTTTATTAAGCCTGTCCAGATCGTGTGTCATCTCATGTGTGAGGTTCAAAACTTTATCGGGCTTGTTTACATTTGTTTTTATAAGTTCATTCCACCCCATGAGGCTTGAAAGCGGCGTGCCAAGCTGGTGAGCAGTTTCTTTTGATAATCCAACCCAAAGATTGCTTTGCTCTGTCCGCTTGATATAGTTAAATCCGAAATAGCCCAGGAAAATAAATGCACCTGCAACAAAAAACTGGATGATTGGAAGAGTCTTTAGTTTTGTGACTAGATTTGACTGCCCGTAGTGAACATAACTCAAAGTAAGTGTATCCTGGTATGATACTTTGATAGGCTGGTTAACTTCGTCCATTTTGCTAATCATCTCCTTTAGGAGAATATTTTGCTCGCTTTTGGGAAGGGTTGAATCTATTTCAACATTTTTAGCAAACGTAGGCTCGTTTGATTTGGCATCGGTAACAACTATTGGGAAATTTATCGTATTTGAATTAACTATTGTATTGAAAACAAAGCTGTATTCACCGGAAAGGTTTTCATCGTTAGCAATAAATTCTATTGATTTTGCATATAAATTAGCAACTTCACGCTCACGCTGCAATATATCGCTTACAAGTATCTGCGTATAAACCAGTGTAGCTATTATTATAATAACACCAGTGACCAAAAGCGCAATTTTTATATTTGCCGAACCGTAGCTTTTCATGGATAGACCTCTCTGCTGAAGGCAGAACCTGAAAAATAACAGTTAGGGTTTTGAATAAAAATATACTTTAGATTCCCGAAAAAGCATAAAAAGGACGCTGATGACATCGAAAAGAGAGATTAATGCTGACTTTCCAATAATAAATTATTAAAGCTTAAGGGAATTATCCTGATTATTTTTCACTCATCAAAATCGAGCTGAGTAATAAGCTCTTTATTCTTGTCCTGATGTTCTGCTGGCAAGGTACATATCTTTAGTTGCTTTGGAGATAAATTCCTCTAAATCATTCTCAAGCCTTTCCTTCATTTTCTTGCTTAAGAACTTTTCACCAAGTATGCCGGCAAATATATGAATATCGCTTGCTTTTTCTCTTGTCATACTAATTTTAAACTGGAAATTAACCTTTGTCCTGGTATCACTTATTTGGCTTAAAACGGCATTGCAATAAAGATAATCGTTTGTTTTTTCTTTTGATTCAAAAAGTAATGTATCGGCTGAAGAACTTTTATTTTCCAGTATAAAAGCTACGTTATACGGTGATGCCAGAGGAGCCTCTATCCTGTATATCCATTCGCTATCGGTTTCGTTCAGTGCTTTTACACTAACGATATTCGGAAAAAATTTTGGGTAGATGTCAAGATTCCTGATATAGGCAGAAATGAAGCTAAGTTCGAGATTAACTGTTGCATTACGTGATACTTCAGCAGATATTGTAAAGGAATAGCTTTTCGAAAAAATTATTATAAGAAATAATATACTAAAAAACTTTTTCATTCAATAATATTATGCCTGCCTGACTCCCGCCGCGCCACGCAATGCTGCAGTCAGGTTTATAAACTCTTCCTTTCCATTTTGAGCCCCCTCCGAATTTAATCCACCGCCATGAATTAAAAGCAATGAAGGCTATACTTACAGCACCTAAGGGATGCAAAATTGATGATATAAAACCCAGTTTAAACCTGTAAGAAAGCGAAAAACGCACCAAATAAAGGATTAAAACCTGAATCAAAGTCAGTATTACCTCTTCACTTAATGTAAATTGCAAAGATAATTCAAGAGGCAGTAATATAAAAGGAAAAAAGAACAGCAGAACAAAGATAACATTAACAGTAAGTAACATTGGACTTGAAAACTTGAATGCTGCAAACATATTTTTTGAAAGCCCCTCCCATATTTCTTTGAAACTACTATACATTCTGACGCTGACCATGCTCATTCCGTCTGCTGCTGTTAATTTCAGGCCATGCTTTTTGATTTTCCTGGCAAGCCATATATCTTCAACAATTGCATTTTTAACCGCCTCATGCGTACCAATTTTATCATATGCTTTTCGCTTAAACATAATGAAAGGCCCCATGCCGATGGAAAAATTTACAAACCCTTTTTTTTCTACAAAATAAAGGGGAAGCAGAAGCATTACAACAAAGAAAAACATTGGCATAATTATTTTTTCAGCTAAGGATATCATAGTCATTTTTGGAAACAATGTCAGCATATCTGCATTGGTATTTAAGGCAATTGTAACTGAGTCACGCAGCGAATTGGGTCTGTGTACAGTATCGGCATCTGTGAATAATAAATAGTCACCCTTAGATTCTTCATAAAGCTGTTTGCATGCAAAACATTTTCCAGTCCATCCTTCTTCCAGTGGTTTGCCGTTTATAACTTTTAGCTGCGGATATTTCTTTTTTATTTGTTCAATTATTTCACCCGTCCTGTCATCAGAGTTATCGTTTAACACAATAACTTCGTAACCAGGATATTCCTGCTCAAGCACCGAGGGCAGGATTTTATTTATGTTTACCTCTTCGTTACGTGCAGGAATTAAAACAGAAACAAACGGCAGGCTGCTATCAGGTATTTTAGTATAGCTCTTTTTACGGAGTATGTAAAGATTCCACAGGCAAATGAGGAACAGGACAAATAGAATTGCCGTAATTAATAAATTGTAAATGGTATATAGGCTAAAATTCAAATAAACTGGGAGAATAGATTTTCTTCCCCTTTAGTTCCTCTCGGTTCTCTAATAATTTGTTTTTTGAAGAAATTATTGAAATATGGCAAATTTAAATAATTGTTAATAAAGAAAATATTCAATTGGATAATGATTCTTCGCCTTAGATTAATCAATAATAAAGATTTATGCAAAAACTTTAAATTATTTGAAAGATTTTCCTTGACAACGCAATATTCTTGTGTTAAATTTGCCGTATGTTTAACTACGGCAATATTTAAATGGAAGAAATAGTAAGAAATCTCGAAAAATTAGGGTTTACAGTTTATGAATCAAAAGTTTTCTGTGTACTTTTTGAAGGTCATTTGTTAACCGCCTCAGAAATAGCCCAAAAAGCTGAGATTCCGCGCTCATCCGCATATGATATTTTAAAGGAATTTGTAAAGCAGGGAATTTGCAATGAGATTCAGACAAGCTCGGTAGCAAAATATGAGATAATAGATCCGGCAATTGTTCAGGATAAAATCGAAAAGGAGATTCACGATACATATCAATCAAGAATGACCAACCTGAAAGATTCATTCGATAAGCTTCAGCCTATCTTTCGCGCAAAGGAAATGGAGGCGCAGAAGGTGGATGTTGAGCTTATTAAGGGATTTAACAAGCACCGCTATGCTAAACAACTTCAGTTGTGGAGTTCATCAAGTAAGGAGCTTTTAGTAATGGCAAAGCTTGAAGGAAGGGCAACGGCAGAAGCAGATCAACGCACTATCGATTTCATTAAGAATGGAGGAAAAGTTAAGACGTTATACGAGGCAAGTCCGAATTTTAAACTAAAAATTGGAGATGAATGGAAAGATATGACCACCGATTCACTTGTTGAATTCACAATAGCATTAACTGCCGAAGGGGAAGAAGTCCGGTTAACAGAAAACATTAATCAGTTCATGGCAATTTTTGATAGAAAGGTTGTTTACATCAGTCTTGTTGACCCAACAATATCAAGATATAACCGTTCAGATATAATAGTAAAAAATGAAAACTTTGCTAGCTCGATGGCAGAATACTTTGAGCAGCAATGGAACAAAGCATACACACCGGAGGATTTTAAAAATAGAAACACGGGGGAACAAAAGTAAAATGCGGGGAACATTATTAGCAGTAATAATAGCATTTTGTTTAAACATGAATTTATCTTCCCAGAACTATTCATGGGAAGCACTTTATGGTTACAACAATTATGAAGGAGTAAACGGAAACGTTTACGCAATAACATCGTTCCAGGGAAAAATAGTAGCCGGCGGGAAGTTTACTTTAGCATGCGATATTCCCGTCAAAAATGTTGCTATGTGGGAACCTTCGACAAACACATGGTCAGCCTTAGGTAATGATTTAGGAATAAACCCGGGCGATACAGTTCGTGCACTTGAAGTATACAATAACCAGCTTTACGCCGGCGGAACATTTACAACAACAGCCGGGGCAGTAAATATTGCCAGATGGAATGGCTCAAATTGGGTTGCAGTAGGGCAGGGCGCCAATGGTGAAGTTGCGGCATTAAAAGTTTATGGCTCAACACTTGTTGCCGGCGGTGAGTTTGATAACATAGGCAACAGGATTGCGTCATGGAACGGTTCTTCATGGTCGCAAATAGGCGGGGGTTTTAACCTAAATAACGGCAGCAGGGTACTTGCCTTAACTATTTATAATTCAAATTTAGTAGCGGCAGGAAGGTTTAATACTCCTGTTGGAAACCCCAGCAATATTGCAATGTGGAACGGAAGTTCGTGGAATTATTTAAGCAGCAATACTGACGAAAGAATTCATGCCGTAGCCGTTCACAATGGAGAGCTTTATGCAGGTGGAAGGTTTACGATTATTGGTGGTATCGGTGCTAACTATATAGCAAAATATAATGGCTCCATATGGTCGCCGCTTGCAGGTGGTAATTTAGATGGCAGAGTTTTTGCGATTGCAAGCTATAAATCTACTGAACTTATAGTAGGTGGTCAATTTAAAAACGCCGGCAGCCTATATGTAAATTATGCTGCAATATGGAATGGAACATCATGGTCAAGAATGGTTTCAGGGATGGACGAGAAAGTAGAAGCTCTTTATAAAATGGATACAAGTATATACGCAGCAGGCGAATTTACTATTGCCGGCGGCTTGATCGCTCATCATGTTGCAAAATGGTTTAACCGTGCAACTGATACTATAAGAGGCACGGTGAGATATATAGATAATAACCAGCTTGTTAGTTCAGGCAAAGTATTTGCTGTAAGAAGAGACCACTTTACAAACGAAGTAATAGCAGTAGATTCCGCAGTGGTAGTTAGCGGAACATATCAAATGATACGGCCTCCAATAAATGACACTCTACGTGTGATATTACTTCCTGATGACGAATTGGATTTTGTTCCGACTTACTATCCTTCTACAATTGACTGGAGATCTGCTGGCCTGGTTATTCCGGGACAAAATACAAACAATATTGACGTGAGCGTCTATAGGATTTCACCTGTACCACAATCAAGCTTCGCTTCGGTGATTAGAGGAACTATTCATTTAAACGTTGTAATACCTTTGGATCCGCCGGGGAGCTACCCGTATAGAAGCAGCTCTGTGCTGTATATAAAGCAGGGTAATTTATTTAAAAAATTTGCAACAAGCGGGACTAATGAAAATTATGTAACCTCACAATTAAACCCTGGTACATATGAGCTTTTTGCGTACAGGCTCGGATATTGTATGGCTTCAACCACCTTTATTATAAACCCGAATACCACTGATACCACCGTAAATTTTGTGTTAGATACCTGCTCAGTGATCGGAATTCAGAATATTGGCACTGAGGTTCCAAAAGATTATTTACTAAAGCAAAACTATCCAAACCCGTTTAATCCGGTTACGACTATTGACTTTTCATTGCCATCGGATGGTTTTGTAGAGCTGAAGATATATGATATTCTTGGCAGGGAAATAGCATCCCTTGTAAACGAGCTTCTTAATAAAGGCGAATATAAATATGTATATGATGCAGGCAGTCTTTCAAGCGGGATATATTTTTATCAATTGGTTATTAAGCAATCCGAAGGGGATCCTTCCCCCGAGCGCTCGGGGTCAGGACGGGGTTTTACTGAAACAAAGAAAATGGTTTTGATTAAATAATACCTCCACACCTCCTCTGGCGCCGGCATATGGCAGGCGCCGGGAGGCCTGCCTTTTTAGAAGGCGGATGGATTTAAACTTAAAGTGCTAACTAAAAAATTAATAAATAAAAAGAAAAATCTGAAAATGAAACATTTAAAAAGAGCATCCCTGGTTTTACCGTTGTTTTTCCTTATTTCTGTTTTTATGACAGGCTGTGATGAGAACGGCGGCATTACAATTCCCAGCGGGGTAACCGAAATAACCGTTAGCACTAAGTCTAATGATAACCTTGGCAATCCTCCTGCTGCGGTTGTCATTACAGAGGTAAAAGCTCTGATAAGCGAGGTAGAGTTTGAGCAGGAAAGCAATCAAAATAACCAGGTAATAAAAATGAGCCCCTTTGTAGTATTTTTTAATACTGACGGCACGCTCAGAGAAATGACAACAAGCTATATTATAAAAGATTTTTATACCAAAGTTAAATTTCAGATTCATAAGCCGGAAGATAATGAAACACCTCCGGACCCTGAATTTGTAAACGGCACGCAAAGATATTCATTTATAATAAAAGGCACATATAACGGCAGCGCATTTACATATAGATCCAGAAAGACCGCAAATATAGTAATCAATTTTGGCGAGACAATAAATATTAACCTTAAAAAAATGAACATAACCATTGCTTTTAATAAGCTTGGCTGGTTCAAAAACGGCTCTGTTGACCTGAATCCTTCCGATCCGCAGAATGAAAATATGATAGATGATAATATAAAGAATTCGTTCCGCTCGGCATTTAAAGACGATGATAAAAACGGTAATCCGGACAATTAATTTTATTATCAGGGAGCCTGAAAAATGGAAATAATAATTAATTCAATTCGTAATGTGGTTTTCGGATTAACAGTTATGGTTGTGAACATTCCAATATTCTGGTCCTTTGAAGGAGTTATAGATCTGATACAGGATACGGTAAAATTTATAGGAACTGGAGTGTTAAGATGATGTGCCGGATAAAATGGGATGATAAATATTTTGAAGAATCAGGTTTATATGTGTGGGTTTTTCAGAATGGTTACGTTGAAAGTACAAATGAAAAAATTTACAAATCTGCTCTCGTTAAGTTGTATTCTCAGAAACCAAGAATTTTTAATAATAAAAATAATAATCAATTAGAAGGAAAATAAAATGAAAAAATTAAAAGCTGTGTCGGTTCTATCCGGTTTATTCATTCTGTTTATAATCTTATTCGGCGGCTGCGGTGAAGACAGCGTAAACAACAGCAATGGTAACGGGAATGGTGATAACCTCTCGATGAGTGTAAAGACAGATAACTCAGCTACCAATCCAACCGAGATTATTATTGATGAGGCAAAGGCATTAATAACCGAGGTTGAACTGGAGCAGGAACCTTCGGGGCAGGAGCAGCATTTACGGATCGAGCCGTTTGTAATACATTTTAATATGGACGGCACATTAATTACGGTAACATCCGGTAATATTCCTTCCGGGAATTATAATAAGATCAAGTTTAAAATTCATAAACCTGAAGATAACGAAACCCCTCCCGACCCAGAATTTAAGGAAGGAACAAGCGGAAACCAGCGTTATTCTTTCATAATAAAAGGGAGGTTCAACGGAAACAGCTTCATATATAAATCGAGAAAGTCGGCAAACCTTGTAGTTAACTTCCCGTCACCTATAAACTTTCAGCAGGAAGGCAATATTACCATATTGATAAATCCTTCATTATGGTTTAAGAATGGTTCGGTTGTAATTGATCCGCGTAATCCTTCCAATGAAAATATTATTGACGATAATCTCAAGAATTCATTTAAACGTGCGTTTAAAGATGATGATAGGAACGGCTTGCCTGATGATAATTAGAATAAACTTAATGTTATAAAATTATTTAATTATAACCATGGGACAAATAAAAATATCAACAAAGAATAAAAAGAATATAAATATTCTTAAATATCTAATACTGGCTCTGTTTATTTTTCTAATATCGGTAGTTTCTATAGATGCACAGTTTATACAATGGACGAGAACATTTGGGGGACCCGGCCAGGATGGCGGTGAGTCAATGGTATTAACAAACGATGGCGGAATAGTTATTACGGGTTTTAAAAGTCCAGTTGCTTATGGTTATAAAGATATTCTTCTGATGAAGACAGACGCTTCTGGAAATGAGATATGGAGCAGGACATACAATCTCGGGTTGAATGATTGGGCAAGGTCTTTGCAAAAGACGTCTGATGGCGGATTTATCATTGCGGGTATGACTGAAGTGAGTCCTCAAATCTTTGATCCGTTTTTGATAAAAACCGATAGTGCAGGCAATATGCAATGGTCGCGGCAGTATGACTATGGTTTTGGAGATGATGACAGGGGACATGCAGTGTGGCAAACTTCCGATGGCGGGTACATTATTGCCGGCCAAACCTGGCTTATGCATGGCAGCTTTGGTAATTATGATATGTATATTATAAAAACTGATATGAATGGGAATGTTCAATGGAAAAAAGTCTTTTTCAGGGAAAATGAAGGTGGTGATGTCGCTCTAGCGGTTCAGCAGCTTAGCGGCGGCGGTTATATAATTGGAGGATTTACTCAAAGCTCTATATGGGCTTCTTATGTAATAAGAACTGACAATTTAGGAAATGCTATATGGAGTAATATATATCCGGGTGCCTGGCAAAGTGAATGTTATGATATAAAAGCTACTCCCGATGGAGGGTTTATATTGACAGGCACCGAAACATCTTTTGTAACAGACGCAGATGTCTTAATCATGAAATTGGACGCGAATGGTAATATGACATGGAAAAAAATTTATGGTACAGAAGATTCAGAGCAGGGTGAATCTATCCAGCGGCTTCCCGATGGCGGTTATATAGTTGCAGGAATGTCTGCTCATGGAGCAGGCGGTTATGATATGTATGTTATACGAACAAATTCTACCGGTGATTCTCTTTGGTCGAGCACAATAGGGGGATCCGGTGATGATCGCGCCTTTGCAGTAGCATCACCACAACCCGGGGCTTTCCTGGTAACCGGATGGGCATGGTCATATGGCCAGGGTCTGGGTGATGTTTACCTGGTAAAATTAACTGAATCATTTACGGGAAATATTGGAAATAATTCTATTCCAAAATCAATGGCATTACATCAAAATTTTCCGAATCCGTTTAATCCATATACTTTGATCAATTATGAGTTATCAAATAAAAGTGATGTTAAGTTGGCCATTTATGATATAACCGGTAAAACTATAAGTATTCCTGTTGATGGAAATCAAAATACCGGGACTTACCAGGTCAAATTCTCAGGAAATAACCTTCCTTCGGGAATTTATTTTTATACGCTGTTTGTGAATGGTAATATAATTGATTCCAAAAAAATGATATTAATTAAATAACGATACATAAGAATAACAAAAAAACAATAATTTTTTTCAAACACAACACCGGGGAACAGAAAGAGAGTAAAAAAATGACAAGGAGAAATTTATTATCGGGCTTAATAAAGGTAACCCTGATAGCAATCGCTCTGGTTTCGCTGGTGAAGATTTCTGGTGCGCAAAGCTGGGTGCAGCAAAACAGCAATACAAACAATTTACTGCATTCGGTATACTTTTTAGATGCACAAAAAGGATTTGCTGTTGGCGATGCTGGAACTATACGTTATACTCTTAACGGCGGCCAGACGTGGCTGGCAATCAACGGAGTAACTGCCGAAGACCTGCATGATGTTTCATTCCTAAGTTCATCTATTGGAATTATTGTAGGAGATAACGGCAGAATATTCAGGACAATTAACGGAGGGATTAATTGGGTTCAGCTTACAAGCGGTACATCAAGCAACCTCAGAACTGTTTCCTTCGGCTTGGGCGAAATGATTTACGCAGCGGGCCGTGATGGAATAATACTCCGTTCAACTAATGCAGGAGTAAACTGGCTTACTGTTACATCGGGAACGATAAGATACAGAGGTTCAGCCGCCAAAACCGCTACTAAAGCGTGGATTGTGGGTGACGGTGGAGTTATATCAGTCAGCACTAACAGCGGGGTTTCATTTACACCTCAAAATGCAAATACAACAAGTGACCTGCATACAATATTTATGCTGAATGATTTAACAGGCTATATCGGCGGACAGAACAGCACAATACTTTATACCACAAACGGTGGAACGCTGTGGTCATCAAGAAACTCAGGCATAAACCAGGGCATAGATGGAATTCACTTTTCGAATACAAACACCGGCTGGGCCGTTGGCAATAACGGAGCGGTTTTTATTACTAATAATGCAGGTATTTCGTGGACTGCTGAAAACAGCTCAACTACTTCTGAATTGAACGATGTATTTTTTCCTGATATAAACCATGGATGGGCCGTTGGTGCAAACGGAACTATTATTTTCAGGGGCGGAACTGTTGGCATAGTTAAAATTTCAGGCACAACACCCGATAAATTTTCGCTTAACCAGAACTATCCTAACCCGTTCAACCCGTCAACAAAGATTGAATTTAATATTGCAAGTGATGGTTTTGTAAGCCTTAAAGTATACGATATCACGGGTAAAGAAGTTGGAAACCTGGTTAATGAAAATCTTCAAAGTGGAACGTATAAAGTAGATTGGACAGGTGCGGGGCTAACCAGCAGTGTTTATTTTTATACTTTAAAAGCCGCTCAATTTTCTGAAACCAGAAGGATGATTTTGACTAAATAGTTGTGGAGTGTTGTTGAACGTCAGAGTTATCCTTATTGAGAGACTCTGACAGGGGAAACAAATAAGTATCTACATCTTTTTCTCCTCCTGTTGTCAAAAGGCGCAGTTATTCGTTCCCCGCTGCGCCTTCCTTTTTTTGCGGAACATATATAAGAAATTCAGGTGTTTATAGAACATCATACAGATTAATTTCGAGAAAAACGTAAAAAATCAGCATAATTTTTTTCCTGGAGGTGTAAATGGAAATAATATTTAACTCAGTCCGCAGCTTATTTTACGGCTTAATTGTCCTTATTGTAAATATTCCGGTATTTTCCTCATTTGATCGCGTTATAGCTATCATAGAAAAGGCAGCAAGGCTTATAGGAATCGAGGTCTAAAGCTTATGAGATGCATAAAATGGGATGACAAATTTTTTAAAATCCGCGGTCTTTCTATTTGGGTATATAATAAAAGCAATATTGTTAGCAGCAATGATAAGCTGTATAAACAAGACTTGGTTAAGCTTTATTCAAACCGGAAAAATAAAACTAACAATAGGAAAACAAACAGATGAGTTTTTCTTCCATGTTATTCAAAAGGCGCGGTTTTAAATTGCGCCTTTTTTATTTATTTTTCAGATTGTTTATCTAGGTCTTCAAGTTCTTTTTTCTTTATCCGCAGCTTCTGTTCGATATCCTCAAGCTGTCTTTTTTTATCTTCTATAACCTGTTCGGTTTTATCCTTATCCCAGTATCCCATATCTTCAAAATAACCTTTAAAGAAAAAGTTATGCTTTAATGCTTCCATGTTCTGCTGGAAACTGAATGACCCTTTTTCAAGATTTTTTGTCAGCTGGTTTGCATTAACAATCATCTCGTTTAAGTTATTTGCAAAAAGAGTATCTGCAAATATTTTGCCGGCAGTTGTTTTGCCGAGCTTTGTCTGCTCTGTCATATCCTGGATATTGCCGCTTATTGCATTAATGTTAGAAGTAAATATCTGCGCATCATCAGTCAGTAAGTTAACTGACTGCATAATTCTTTCGACTGCAACATTAAATTTTTGCGAATAAGTTTTAAATGAAGTAACAGTTTCATCGGCATTCCTGTATAATGCATCATTGGTTGCTAACTGACCTAATGTTCCCTGCCCGGAATTAACTTTTACCACAAAATTAGTAAGCTCACCGATCAATCTTCCGGCTTCGGAGCTTGTGCTGTCAAGATTTTTCAAAATGTCCTCAACCTCTATCGGTGAAATAGTAGTTATAATATCCTCATTTTGGACGTGAGGCGCTTCGCTGCTGCCCGGCATTATTTCAACAATTTTATTTCCAACAAGCCCCTCGGAGCTGACCACTGCTTTTGAATCTTTTTTTATAAACTGCTGAACATTTTTTTCAATGCTCATAATGACCAAAGCTTTTTCAGGGGATTGAATGGAAATATCTGTAACAGTTCCGATATTAATACCATTGAACCTGACCTGGCTTCCGTTTTTGAGTCCTGCCACGGTTTCAAACTCCGCCTTAACCTTAAATGTGGGAGTGAAAAGGTTTGACTTCCCCCCGATAACAAAGATTGCAACGATAAATAACATAAATCCCGCTGCTATAAAAATGCCGACTTTGATTTTATTATTTAATGAAGTTTCCATTTTAAATTACCCTCACCCTATATAAAAAATGATTTAATAAATTCATCATTTGATCTTTCAAGTTCTTCATAAGGGGCTGGCTCGGTAAATTCACCGTTTTTAAGTACCACAATGCTATCACCCACTATTTTCGAACAATCTTTATCATGCGTAACAACTATCGAAGAGACATTATATTGCTGCTGCATTTGCCTTATCAGGCTGCTTATTTCACGTGCAGTTTCAGGGTCAAGCCCGGTAGTTGGTTCATCCCATAACATAACAGCGGGCTCAAGTATTATTGTTCTTGCTACACTGATGCGCTTTCGCATTCCTCCGGATAGCTCTGACGGCATTTTGTCAACCGTATCAGGCAGACCTACATCATTTAAAACAGTTTCTATTTTGTTATTAATTTCATCACTGGAAAAATTCTTAAGCCTTACAAGCGGAAATTTGAGATTTTCTTTTACCGTCATTGAATCATATAGCGCGCCGCTTTGAAAAATGTATCCGATTTTTGTCCTGATTCTTTGAAGCTCATTGTAAGTAAGACCTGTCATTTCCTTACCCAGAACTTTGATAGAGCCTTTATCCGGCTCAAGCAAACGCACAATGCATTTTAGGATAACCGATTTACCTGTTCCTGATTTGCCCAGCGTTACAACAGTTTTGCCTTCAGGTACTGTGAGGTGAATATCCTTTAACACCTGTTTGGAGTTAAATGATTTTGAAAGCCCGGTTATTTCAATTGCATTTTCCATTTAATATAGTATCATATTGCTTATTTGAGCGGCAGCCATATCAATCAATATTACAAGAAGTGAGCCAACAACTACTGCACTGTTTGCGGCAAGCCCGACACTTTCTGTCCCTCTTTCAGAAGAGTATCCTTTAAAACAGCCTACAAGGCCAATGGCGAAACCAAAGAAAAATGTTTTTACAGTGGCCGGTATCACATCTTCGAATTCAAGTAATTCAAAGATCTGGGTCAGGTATAAAGGAAAGCTTATATCTACAGATATCGATAGAGCTATGTAGCCGCCAACTAATGCAAGAAAATCAGCATATACAACAAGCAGAGGGAACATAAGTGTTGTTGCAGTAATTCGTGTCACAACCAGGTACTTGAACGGGTTGCATGCTGAAACTTCCATTGCATCTATTTGCTCGGTAACTTTCATTGAGCCAAGCTCAGCACCGATCCCGGAGCCGATTTTCCCCGCACATATTAAAGCAGTTACCACTGGACCAATTTCCCTGATAATACTGATTGATATCATATTAGGCACTAATGAAGTAGCTCCAAACCGCGCAAGTGAAGGGATTGATTGAAGGGCAATAACGAACCCAATAATTATGCCTGTAACTCCAACAAGAAGTAAGGATTTATTTCCTACCATAAAAAATTGTCTTATTGTCTCATTGAACTCCAGCGGCGGCCGAAACAGTTCCTTGAAATATCGTACTGAAAAATGATAAAGACCCCAAATCTCCGTTAAAACCCATGTTATAAAATTTGTTAACGACGTAACCATTATTTCTTTCTAATTTTAAGATCAATAAAAGGGTTTGCAATGCCAACCATTAACCCAAATGAGATATCAGTAATATCGGGATATTCTTTTTTAAACATGAATGTATGACGCAGCTTAATATGAGGATATAATAACAATTTATGGTTTCGCAATGAATAGCCATAAGTAAATTCCGGAAATGCACCGTGCTTATCGAAGTCATAAAAATAGCCTGCACCAATGCTAAATACACCGGTTCCCTGCAGACTGTTCGAAGGCTTCAGGTTCTTATTAAGCAGCATATCATACTTGTAGCTGGCTCTCAGATAATTTCTAATATTACCGCCGATAATAAATGAGTATTCGACCCCAATTCTGTGCTCACCGAAATAACCGAACCCTATTGAAAACTCTTTAGTAATTCCCATATAAAGCTTTTTGCTTTCATAGATCACAATTGGATTTAATAAATACAGTCCAATTGCTGCTGCTATTGAGACCGAATAAGGAGAACCACCCTGGGTATTAGAAAAAAAATTTTTAAAAGGCAAATCCTGAGCCTTTAAGCACTGTGCAGCCGTGACAAGGATAAATAGCAATATTATCATTATTCTTTTCAAAATATTCACAGGAAATAAGCTTTTTTATTTACAGGTAATAAATGTTAAAATAATTTCCTGTATCTATAATATACTATGTCTATTTTATAAAAATAAGTTTTAAAAATCATTCATTTC
>DASXTZ010000523.1:0-5934 GCA_036505135.1 Ignavibacteria bacterium | reverse complement strand
ATGCCGCAGTGTGGCTGACCATTGACGATGGCTGGCAGAAGAATTTACAAAATGTGCTCCCTGCACTTGAGCAGCAAAAAGTTCACGCAACGATTTTTATTTCAACTCAGGCGGTCGAATCAGGTGCTTTCTGGTGGACGTATGCAGAAAAATTCGGGGGCTTGCTTCCTGAAAAATTTAAGAATAATGTTAATTTACTTTGGGAAACTCCCGAAACAGAAAGAAAACAGGTAATTTCAGAATTATTTGGGAAGGTAAAGGATAAAATAAAAAGAGAGGCCTTAACTATTGATGAGCTAAAGCTTTTATCGAAAAGTGAATATATCACCTTAGGAAGTCATACCGTAAATCATGTTATTACCCCAAATTGCACAGATGATGAGCTTATGAGCGAGCTTAAAGGCTCTAAGCAAAAACTTGAAGAGTGGACGGGCAAAAAAGTAAATACATTTGCTTACCCAAATGCAGACCATACGGAAAGGGAAGAAGAATTTTTAAAAGCTGCAGGGTATGAAATAGCGGCCATAGTAAGCAACCGCTTTGCAGGCAAAAATGATAATCCTTACAGAATTCCGCGGATGGTAATGGGAGAGGCATATTTTCCCGAAGAATTATGTCATATGTTTGGAGTTTGGCAGAAGGTAATTAAAAAAATAAAAGGATCATCTTAAATGAAAGTTGTTGTAACAGGCGGCTCGGGATTTATCGGTTCGCATGTAGTAGATGTCCTTCTTAGAAATGGACACGAAGTTTTGATTTATGACCTTGTTCCTCCGCGATTCGACCAGCCTTGTAAAAATATTGAGGCAGATGTTAACGATATGCCAAAGCTGGTAAGTAATACGAAAGGATTTGATGTAATATATCACATGGCTGCGGAAGCAAATGTTAACCGGTTTTATGAAAACCCGATAGTTTCAAACTTTAATACGGCAAATTCAACTTTAAGCGTGCTTGAATGCGCAAGAACCAATAACATCTCCAGAGTATTACTATCTTCAACCGAGTGGGTCTATGGGAGCATAGACCTGCTTGCCGCCGCGACGCAGGCAGGAGAAGAAGAAAGCGAACTAATCACCGAGGAAAATAATGTGGCCCAGAATCCCGACCATTTATATACAACATCTAAAATTGCTGCGGAGCTTTTTTGCAAAAATTATAAAACATTGTATGGCGTGAACTATACTATCATGCGTTATGGAATCCCATTTGGTGAAAGAGCCCGGCCGGAAACAGTAACGCCAATATTTATCAACAAAATTTTAAGCGGGGAGGAAATTACGATTCATGGTGATGGCAACCAGACACGGCAGTTTATTTATGTTAAAGACCTCGCGGAAGGAAATGCGGCATGTCTGGACTCTAAGGGTGAAAATCAAATTTTTAACATTAACGGACGCGAGAAAATCTCAGTAATTGAAGCCGTCAGGACATTGGAAAAAATTCTTGGCAAAAAGGCTAAAATACGGTTCACAGAAGATAGAAAGGGAAATTACAAAGGAAGATTCATTTCCTCTGAAAAAGCTGAACGCTTGCTTGGCTGGAAACCGAAATATTCATATTATGAAGCAATGGGAAAATATGCAAAATCATTTATTGAATAAAAGAACAATTAAGAGAAAATCAATCTCAGCCTTTCGCTTCTCTCTCCTTTTAGGAGAGGTGATTGGGGGTGAGGTATGAAAGAAAAAATTCTAGTCATCGGCGGCGGCGGATATCTCGGAGCGGTGCTGGTGAACCGGCTTCTGCAGGAAGGCTTTCCTGTCAGGATTGTTGATAGCTTTATTTACGGCAAACGGGCCGTTGAAAAATATAAAGAGGATAGCCGGGTAGAAATTATTGAAGGTGATATCCGCAATATTGAAACCGTTAATTCAAGCATGATAGATATTGGAAGCGTAATTCATCTTGCCGCTGTTGTTGGCGACCCTGCATCAAAGGCCAGGCCTGAACAAACTTTGGAAACAAATTACCTTGCAGCCCAAATGGTAGCCTCTGCAAGTAAGCTAAAAGGAATAAACAAATTTATATATGCATCTACATGCAGCGTTTACGGTGTTGGACAGGATATTCTTGATGAAGACGCGCCGCTGAATCCCGTTTCACTTTATGCAAGAACGAAGATTTCTTCCGAGGAAAGTATCATGAACCTTTCCGATAGGTCATTTAAGCCTGTTATAATGCGAATGTCAACTCTTTACGGCTATTCGCCCAGAATGCGTTTTGACCTCGTTGTTAATACAATGACTATGACAGCATTCACAGAAGGGCAGATAAATGTTTTTGGCGGAAGCCAGTGGCGCCCGCTGCTTAGCCTGGAAGATGCTGCAGAGGCTTATTTAAAGGTTCTAAATTCGGATATAGGCAGCAGGATTTATAACGCAGGCTCTGAAGTGCAGAATTATAAAATATCTGAAGTGGCTGAACTTGTAGCAAAAGGGATAAAAGAGGCCTCCGGCAAAGATATTCCCATAAATATCGAAGGCGATAGCGTTGATGCCAGGGATTACAGAGTATCATTTAAGCGAATTCAAAACGAACTTGGATTTAATGTAAACTATACAATTCCTCAGGCTGTAAAAGAAATTTGGCAAAAGCTTGAATCAAAGGAAATAAAAGACCCTAAACAAAAAGTTTATTATAACCATTATTTTGATTCAAGTGAAGAACTAATAGGGTAAAAATATGAACTTCTCCATCGGTTTTGATAAACGTGATTTACCCAAAATCCACGAAGCATTCGATAAAATTGTAACATCGAATAAGTGGACGGAAGGCTATTATACCGAGCTGTTCGAAAATAAATGGTCGGAATATAATAAACTGCAATCTGCTGCATTTTCAAGCTGGGCGGGGGCTGCGCTTGCGGTTATGGAGTTTTATCATCTCCGCGGAAAAACTGTTTTATGCCCTTCCAATACATTTATGGCAACGCCCCTTGCAGTTGAGCATGCAGGGGCAAAAGTTGAATTTGTTGACTGCAACAGGTTTGACCTTTGCATGAGCTTCGATGACATGAAAGCCAAAGCCAAAAAGCACAAACCAGCGGCAATCTGGGTTGTTCATATCGGCGGGCACATTGCATTTGAAATAGAAAAAATCGCCGCCTTCTGCAACGAGCATGGAATCATCCTGCTTGAAGACTGCGCACACTCACACGGTGCTTCATTCAATGGCAATAAAACCGGCACATGGGGCGAGGCGGGCGTTTATTCATTTTATGCAACCAAAACAATTACAACGGGTGAAGGGGGCATACTGGTTTCAAAACATAATGACGTAATTGAATATGCAAAAAGATTCCGTAACTACGGTAAATTCGATTATAAAGTCCACGGTTTAAACTACAGGATAACAGAATTTGCCGCTGCAATTGGTGCAATCCAGACAGACAGGCTTAACGATATAATCGATTTCAAAAATGATTATGCTAAAAAACTTGATTCGCAATATCCGAACCGGGTAAAAATGCCTGAAGGAATGATATCAGGGTATTATAAATATCTAGTATTTGACCCGATAGAAAAATCAACAGGCAAAGTTTACGATGAGCAATGCCACCGTATTCTAGGTCATAACGTTGAATTACCAAACAGTGATTGGGTCAGCAAAAATCACTGGTGTGTGCCGATATATTACAGTCCGTAGAAGAAGCGTTATATTTGACAAAAGAAAATAAAATACCTGTTAGCTATCATCTTCTGTATTTTCTGCTTGCGGCAGCCGTCGTTTATTTTTATTATATTAAGATCGTTTATCAAACTGACCTTAACTTTTTTAACAGTATTAATGCTGTTCAGTCATTCGAATCCAGGAAGCCCTACCAGTTCAGGCTGCTGGTGCCTTTTATTTTCTTCCTGTTTAAACCGCTAGAGTTTATTATTTCACAAAGAGAAATTATAACTGGTTTTTTTGTTATCGTTGTTTATTTAACCGTAGTTGTATATCAAAAAATACTGGCTCAATATTTCCAAAACAAAAAAGCCGTTCTCTTTCTTGCACCGGTAATATTATATCCGATATTGTGGAACTATGTAATTCTGAACCAAGGTTACCAGTTCTATGATTTCATGGCAATTTTAATATTTATCACCGGGTTATATTTTATTATAAAGGATAACTTTACAGGATTGTTAGTTACTTTTGGCGCCGGAATATTTAATAAAGAAACCGCAGGATATCTGGTCTTTGCTTATCTGCTTTTCAACTATAAAATAGTTTTCACAAAAAAGATTATTATAAACACATTTTTACTTACAGCGGTATTTTTTGCCATCAAACTTCCGCTCGGGTATATCTTCAGAAACAACCCCGGTGACCCGGTTGAGCTTTGTATGAACGAAAACATCAATATAATAAAAAACATTTTTTCCAATTATGTTTACTTAAAGAACGTGGTCTTGAACTTTGGGGGATTATACATTTTTATTTTTTTATTATTCCTAAGCAGAAGATGGAAACATTTCCCCTCACGAAAGTTACTATTTATTAATCTGGCATTTTCCCCTAATATTTTACTGGGGTTTTTTGTAACTTGTTACAGTGAAGTGCGTGTTTATGCTGAGTTCGTTCCGCTTATAACCACTTTATTTTTAATATACTTAAGCACTTTTAAAAAATTTAACCTGCAGCCTGCAGAAAAAACATAGTGAATTTGGGGCAACAAAAAGAGATACGCTTTGATAATTACGTTGATACTTATAAGAAGGAAATTCAGCATTCAATTAATTTTATAGGGCAGGACGTTGATTTTTTTATAGAAATTAAGGCTAAAATGCTGCTGCAGCTTGCAGAAAAGTTTATTGGCAGGCTAGGCTCCATTAAGGCATTGGATATTGGAAGCGGTGTCGGGCTTGTTGATAAACATATAGCTCCGCATTTGGGTTCACTTACCGGTGTTGATATTGAGGAAGGTGTCGTTCAGAAGGCGAAAATGTATAACCCTGATGTTAACTATCTTGTTTATAATGGACAGCAATTGCCTTTTAGTGACAACTCGTTTGATCTCGTATTTGCTGTTAATGTCATTCATCACGTTCCTGCAGAGGGATGGCAAAATTTTACCGATGAAATGAAAAGAGTAATAAGGCCTGACGGCATTGCATTTATCTTTGAGCACAATCCTGCTAATCCTTTAACTCGCAAAGCAGTAGATGATTGCGAGTTTGACAGAGATGCCGTGCTTTTACCGCATAAGAAAATCAAACAGCTTTTTGAAAATTCCGGCTTAAAAATCATAGATGATTCTTACATAATTTTTTTCCCCTTTAAGTGCAGTTTTTTCCGGTCAGTCGAAATGTTCATTAAATGGCTGCCTTTGGGCGCGCAGCAATATGTTGCAGGGAGAAAATCTTGATTAACTTCTTGAATAAACGTTTTCCAAACGATAATTATCCTTCTGTACTTATTCATATTTACTATATGCTGGTTTCTCTGACTTTCTGCTATCTTTATTATCACAAATTTATTGTGGGGGCAGATTTTTTCGGAAGGGGATCTTCCGGCGGAATTTATTCCGTGCTCAGCTTCGAAGCCTTAAAGCCCCTTCAATTCAGAATATTAATTCCTTTTATTTTTAAAGCGATACAAAGCGTTATATTTATTTTCCACCAAATTTCCAATGGAGCATTATTCTTTATTATTACTATTTGTTTGTGTTATTTTATCCTGCTTTCATTTTATTTTCTGCTAAACGAATATTTTAAAAGCAAGGCGGTTAATTGCTGGCTGGCCGCTATAATTATTTATCCAATGATATGGAACTTCATTATTATGAATGGAACTTTTTTCTTTATGGATTTCAGCGTTTTGTTAATTATTATTCTTGGCTTCTACACAATCGTAAGAAAAAAAAATATTTGGCTTTTGGTGGTCTTCGTTTTCGGAATACTAAATCATCCCTCAGCAGGCTACTTAATACCCGCATTCTTATTA
>DASXTZ010000522.1:0-4247 GCA_036505135.1 Ignavibacteria bacterium | reverse complement strand
GAGCAAAACCAGCGGGGAGTTAACAAAAATTATGTAAATTAAAATCTTAATAAAATCCTGTTGGAGATATAAAACAAGGGCTGATGAAAGGGCTGTTAAACAAAATATTATCAGGAAAAATAGCTCCCAGTTAAATATGGGGGTGAGTGAATGAGTACTGCCATTTAATGCAAAAGCGTTCCGTTCATAGAATGCCGAGTAAACGAATCTTGTTAAGGCACCGGAGGCAGCTATTATTGATGTTACTAAAATAATTGTTGCCTTATCTATTTTTAATTTTTCGTAGAAGTTTAACATGAGAGATTGTAACGGAAATATAAACAGTTTAAAAGCAAAACCAGAAAAGACAAGCAGAATAGCAATTGTAAAGGTTAATTTATTAACGGGGTTACTTGAAATAAAACTGCTTATTAAGTCATAATTCAGCGTTCCGCATAAACCGTAAAATATTGAAATGCCAAAAAACATTAATGACGAAGAAATAAGCCAGGATCTATAGAAAAAAGCGGCAGTTTTTTGAGGCTCATTGCTGCAATATTTTTTTAAATACCCAAAATATACAAGATTTAAAAGCTCGAAACCTGTAAAAGTTAAAAGCAGGTTATTGGAAGAGACAGCAATAAAAACCCCAAACAAGCATACAAATGAAATTAACACTTCCTTTTCATTTTCTACCAAATAAGCATCGCCGATAAAAAACTTTACAAAAACGAAGCTCAGCAGTGCAAGAATTTTCAGTAAGCCCCCATAACTATCAAATACTGCTGTGCCTGAAAAAAAGAAATCCGAAGTGTAATAAAATTGCTGAAGCAGCAAAAGAAATATTACAATGATACCAAAAAGAGAGATAAAGTTTAAAACTCTGAATTTTAGTTTGCTTTCATTAATAAAAAAATTGTTAAAAGAAATGAGAGTTAAACACATCAGTAAAGATATTTCAGGCAGAAAACTTGTGAAGTTCAATAGGCTTGATATTAATGTCAAATGTTAAAATTCAAATGTCAAATCAAGGTCAAATTTACAAAGGTTAAATGCCAAATTTTAGCCCCTTAGCATTGCTTTGAGATTAAACATTTGGATTTTGGAATTTGACATTCTGGTTTGTACCGCTGATCGGACTCGAACCGATACGAGATTGCTCTCACTAGATTTTGAGTCTAGCGCGTCTACCAATTCCGCCACAGCGGCAATTAAAGCATGTCACCCTGGAGCGGAGCGAAGGGTTCTCATACGGGAATGGAATAATCTTGATTTTTCAAAACCAGATTAGCTTCGCTTTGCTCGCAATTATGGACACAATTATACCGTTTTCACAAATTTGTTAAAATGAAATAAATAAGGACAATTATTACAAATGAAATTGACCAAATTCCGTTAACATCAGAATTAATAGCTTTCCTGGCCAGCAAGCTTGTAAAGCTAAACGCCTCATTAAGATTACTTGAAACAAATATGGCTGTTTTCCTTTCTCCCATTGTCAAACGCGAAGAAATTGATTCCAGGACTATACCGGTCTTATTTACCAAGGGGACAAATATGGAATCATTAAATTTGTATAGCATCGGTTTGACATTATTTTGGACATTAGAACTTATTTTTTTTAATCCTTCTATTGAAGCTATTTTTTTGCTGAGTCTTTGAGTAAATTCTAAATTATTTAAATAAACAAAAAAATTAAATCTTTTAGCGGTTAATAAAATCAAATACAGGTATAATAAAATTACCATGATATAGAAATATGTGCTCGCAAGGAAATCAATCATTTTCAGGCAATAGTTTTGTTTGGACGAAAATATGAAGTCCAATAATCAGAAGTACAAAAAATCCAATAGCCTGGCCTTCAATAGATAAAGAGTTATAGTTTGAAAAAGCGGTAAAGTTTAAGATACAGGCAGAAAAAATAATAATAGCGCCGTGCCTGAGCTTCACTGCATCCGCCGCCTGAAAAATTGCTGCAAGCCCTGTTGCAAAAATTGCAGTGCTTAGAAATATTATTTGATTTAATTCAGGCAAAATTATTTGGGTTTTGGGCTTGCAATGATTTTTAATATAAACGCCGAAGTTAAAAAGGATAAGAAAATTAAATAATACTCACCGCTTATTGTTTCACCCAGACTTGCCTGTGTGATATCTTTTTTTACTAATACATTACCTTGCCATATTGTTGAGCCTGCAAGCGAAGCTGTTAAGGCTGCAGCCAGCGAAATTGATATTAATTGCAGTATATTGGTGCTCTTATAAGCTGCATTGCTATCTTCATAGGGGTTGATAATTAAAATATAAGCAAATATACCGGCTGTCAGAATAAAAATAACAAAGGATAAATAACCACCGTTAATTAATGTTAATAAACCTGTAAACGAAAGTAAAAAAAGTATTATAGAGACATAGCCTTTATATGCATGATTGGAAAAGGCAGCATAAAAGGCGCTTGATATGGCCAAAATAGAAAAAAAATAGAATAAGAAATAATTCATATCACTTCTCGGAATATTCCTTTAAAATATAATACAAGGGTTTTAAAGTAGGGGGATTAGTCCTGTTTGCTCCCCATTTTACAATACCGACATTTTTTGCCAGCCACATTTCATAAGAAAAAGTGAATCCATCGGTAAACATTGCATATATACAGTCAAATGAGCCCGCTTCGGTGTTAACCTGCTTTGTTGTGGCCGTTAAGTATGCATTCAGCGAGCCATATTTCCAGCTATAGCCGTCAATAAATTTCTTTTCTTCGGGCAGCAAAAGGGAAGATCCCCCGCTGTTAACAAAAACATTTCCTTTGCTATCTATTTCAATTTCACCTTTTCCGTCATTGCTGCCGAAAAAGGGAAATTTATCAAGTTCAAATTTTCCGGCCTGGCCAAGCTCTTTGCATTTTACCTCTATTATAATAGATTCTTCTCTTGGAGGCTCATTTATATATTTCCAATAACTATTGTGTTTAACCGGGAAGTATGGATTTGCTGTCAGCGGATTTTCATCCAATTTTTTGGATGAGGAGTTGCATTGTATTACAGAAAACTGGCTAATAAATAATAATGAAATATATAATATAAACCTTACCATTATATTCACCTCATTAATTTTTTAATTAATGCTTTAATCTCCGTTGCATTGTGAAAAGTTATCAAAGATATTACAGGAATAACCAGAAGCGAGAATAATGCCAGAGCAGTTAAAAAACCTTTTTCAAGTAATAGTTTGCTAGTAAAAATACTTAAAGCTATCAATAAAGCCCAGCCTGAAATCAAAAGTACAGATGAAAATAACCATAAATGGATTTTCTTAAAACCCGTAAGCTCTTTGGTAAGAATATAAAAAGTGGTTAAGGAAATTAATAAAATTATTGTTGAGATCTGAATTATTTGAGCCACAGACATTAAGCAAATATAACAGAAAAAAACAATAAAAAACCCGTCCTGATATTAGGGACGGGTCTAAAAAAATATATCTTAAATCTTTTTATGCTTCCTGCAATTGAGCGTCTAATTTAGCAATGATCATGTTTTTGGGTACTGCCCCCAAAATCTGGTCAGCTACTTTGCCATCCCTGAAAAAAAGCAGGGTCGGTATGCTTCTGATCCCATATTGCATTGAAACGTTTGGATTATTATCTACATCAAGTTTTCCGACTTTAACTTTGCCGTCATATTCCTTGGCTATTTCTTCTATAAAAGGCGCAATCATTTTACATGGTCCGCACCATACCGCCCAAAAGTCAATTAGGACCGGAATATTTGAATTTAAAACTTCCTGTTGAAAATTCGCATCTGTGAATTCCATTGGATGCATTATATAACTCCTTTGTCTGGTTTGTTTTAGTTTAAAATAATATTTTCTTTTCCAAAAATCTCTGCCAAAATTCTTTCACTATAATCGTCATAATGGATTTTTATGTTTTCAAGTTCCATAACTGCAGTTTTGCTTCCGTTTATCAGGCTTATGTATACAGTTGTCTCGCCGGCATTATTTTTGAATAATTCCCTGATTTCGTATATCCTGGAGGGGGTAAAACTATTAGAATCAATTTTAATTGTCAATTTTTCCACCTGCTGATCCCGCTTTGAGCCTCTGAATAAGGGTTTTATTTCATCTGCCAGCAATTTTATAGAATTCCCGTTTTCTTCAGCTTTGCCAATAACAGAAACTATAGCATCATCATGAAGAATTTCCTTATTTTCTTCATATGTTCTCGGGAAGACGACACATTCACCGCTCCCCGTAAAATCTTCCAGCCGGAAAGT
>DASXTZ010000521.1:0-5090 GCA_036505135.1 Ignavibacteria bacterium | reverse complement strand
TTTTAGCTTGTATTGGTTTCTAATGAAATAAGAAATTTCCGAAGTATTCAGTCTTGGGGTTAATGATTCCTTGCCGCTTGTATTGGCGGGAAATTCATATAATACCCTGCTTTTATCTTCAATTGTGTAAATCCCGGCTGCATTAATGTAGCTTTCAAGATTAATTAGGCTTAAATTTTCAGAGCTGTAGGGAATTGCAGTTTTTTTTTGGTTCAGTCCGGCAATGAATAATGAATCCGTTTTTATTGGTCCGAAGTCTTCAGGATTAAAATAACATTCTTCCCCTGCAATAGCTTCTTTTGGAGAAGGAAGCTTTGAAACATATCCGATACTCCTTAATGTCAGGGGCGGAAATATACTTATCTCTGGAAAGTTTGAACAGCTTTTATCAGGAGGGATTGCATAAAACAATATATTTCCTTTGCCTATTCTGTACTGTACAAGAAAATTTTCTCCGCCTGAAAGCTTTATTAAAGATTGTGAGTTCGCTCCGGCTTGGGGGCTGACCCATGACTTTACAAGCGGTGATTCTATTTTTGATTCATTTGTTTTTGATTTGAACATTCCTTCAAACAGCGGATGATCGTAATCTATTTTATCGAACACAGTGCCGTTGGGGTTTTCCGTTCTTTGAGGAAGGTAAGGGATACCAAAAGTTTTATTTAAAACATCATTATAATTATTAAGCTCTGCATTTTTGCCGGGATAAATAATTACACCTCCCCCATCTTCAATATATGCTTTTAGTTTTGAGGCTTCATCATTTGAAAAGCTTCTTTTGGTGACTATAACAATTGCATTGAAATCATTTAAATTTTCTCCCGTTAAGCTTCGTGAATTTTTTATCTTGTAGAAATTTATCTTATTACCCGATGAATCCGTCATCATTGCCTCTGAAGAAGAAATAGCAAGGCTTAAATAATCATCATCTGAGGGATTTTCGCTCACTATTAAAACACCCAGATACTCCGGAACATAAAATACGACATTTCTCTTGTTATCATTTTGAAATTCATCCTCTGATATTTCGCTGCCTGTCAATTCGATTGTTCCGCTTTGGAAGCCGCCCTTTTGCGGTGAGAATGTAAAATCGACCTCGGTTGCAGAGCCGGATGGAAAGTCAATTGCCTTTTCATCCCTGTAAGTATCTGATGTAAAGACAATACTTTTGCTTGTTATGTTGAAATTATTGTGGTTTGTAACTATGGCAGTTAGCTTCACAGTTCTGCCCGGAACAAATATTTTTGTTTTTACATCCACGCTGTCTATTGAGATATTATTGGGTGTTCTTGCTGATACGAGTACAAAATTCAGACGCGTATCCTTATCGAATAGTTCTTCAGCAGCTAAATTATTTTTTTCAAACATTGAGCTTTGGCCATCGGTGATTATATACACTTCTTTTAAGGGATATTTTGAAGCAGATAAAATATTTTTTGCTTTATATAAGATTGATGATATTGGTTTTCTTACATCTGAGGTTTTATGATGGGTTATCGAATCCCTAATTGAATTAATTTCTTTATAGGGGGTTAAATACGAATAATTATCAATTTTTGAAACAGGTACAAAGAAAACCTCATCATCTTTAGCAAGCGTGTTGATAAGCTCTATTGCTTTGTTCTTTGCTGCATCAAAATCCGTGCCTGATGCTGAGCGGCCATTCATGCTGAACGAATCATCGAACAATATTAATACTGTTGCGGGTGATTTATCCGTAATCGAACCGAGAAATCCTTTTGTGAAAGGGCCGGCAAATGCCATTACAATAAGTATTATGAATGCAATCCTGCAAAGAAGAATAAGCAGTTGTTTAAGCTTGATACGTTTCTGTTTTGTTTCCTGGATCTCTTTCAGGAACATGAGGGTTGAAAACTCAATTTTCCTTGTCTTTTTAAGATTAAAAATATGTATCAGGATGGGAATCGATACCGCAAGCAAGCCCCATAATATTGCCGGATTTATGAATGTCATTTATTCTCCACAGGAGTTCTTAGGACAAAACTATATAGTTATATATTATATTAAAGTTAATTTTTATGACATAGTTCCATTATAATTGGTGAAATAGTGAACTGGTGAAATAGTGAATTAGCGGTTGTGAAATAGCTTTTCTGTGAAACTTAAGAATAAAAAAGCAAAACACGAATTACAGGAATAAACACAAATTTGCATTTCGGGTAATCTTATAAAAGCATTAGAGTTATTTGTGAAATTCGTGTCAGAAAAGTAATAAGGGGGGTTCTGTAAATTGAAAATTACGCAAAAACCGCGTATTATTGTCAACTATCCTAAAGTAAAAGCCAATTTAAACTATGGAACAAACTAAGATTACATCGCTTTCCACGGAGAAACGTGTATTTAAACCAAAGGAAGCATTCTCAAAAGTGGCGCACATAAAATCAATGGCTCAGTATAAGAAGATGTATACTGAATCTATAAAGCAGCCGGATAAATTCTGGGCACGGGTGGCTTCAGAGCTGCACTGGTTCAGGAAATGGAAATCAGTTCTCAAATGGAAATCACCGCACTCCCAGTGGTTTGTTGGCGGGAAACTTAATCTAAGCTATAACTGCCTCGACAGGCACTTAAGCACTCCGCGCAGGAATAAGGCAGCAATAATATGGGAAGGTGAAAACGGTGAAACGGCAACATGGACTTACCAGCAGCTTTCGAGGCAGGTGTGCATGTTTGCAAACGTTCTGAAAAAAATGGGAATAAAAAAGGGCGACGTAGTCTGCATTTATATGCCGATGATTCCCGAGATTGCCGTTGCAATGCTCGCTTGTGCAAGAATTGGTGCAGTGCATTCAATTGTATTTGCCGGGTTTTCTGCCTCAGCGCTGGTTGATAGAATTGGCGATGCATCAGCAAAAATGGTTATCACTGCAGACGGCGGATACAGGCGCGGAACAATAGTTAACCTTAAACAAAGCGTAGATGAGGCAATGCCTAACTGCCCGACCGTAGAAAATGTTATCGTTGTTCAAAGAACCGAGCATGAAATTACCATGCACTACGGGCGCGACCACTGGTATCATGAGCTTATGCAAAGTGTTGATGATGTTTGCCCTGCCGAGCAGCTTGACGCTGAACACCCGCTGTTTATTTTATACACAAGCGGAACCACCGGCAAGCCAAAAGGAATTTTGCACACAACAGGCGGGTATTCCGTGCAGACCTATATCACAACAAAATATATTTTCGATATTAAAGATGAAGACGTTTTCTGGTGCACAGCAGATGCAGGCTGGGTAACGGGACATTCATATGTTGTTTACGGGCCGCTGCAATGCGGGGCGACAACATTGATGTATGAAGGCGCTCCGAATCAGCCGAACCCCGATAGATTCTGGGAGATCATCGATAAATACAAAGTGAACATTTTTTATACCGCGCCGACTGCTATCCGTGCATTTATAAAATGGGGAGAGGAGTGGCCGCTGAGACATAAGCTTGATTCACTGCGCCTCTTAGGAACAGTTGGCGAGCCTATTAACCCCGAAGCATGGATGTGGTATTATAAAGTTATCGGCAAGGGCAAATGCCCTATTGTAGATACATGGTGGCAGACGGAAACAGGCAGTATAATGGTTTCGCCTCTGCCGGGAGCTACTCCATGCAAACCCGGAACGGCAACGCTTCCATTTTTCGGAGTGCTGCCGGAAGTGGTTGATAAGAACGGAAAGCCGTGCAAAGCAAACGAAGGCGGGTACTTTGTTATTAAACATCCATGGCCTGCTATGCTGAGGACAATCTGGGGCGATGATGAACGGTATAAGAAACAGTACTGGAGCGAATTCCCGGGCGTTTATTTCACGGGCGACGGCGCAAGAAAAGATAAGGACGGCTACTTCTGGATAATGGGCAGGGTGGATGATGTTATTAATGTAAGCGGGCACAGGATTGGGACTGCGGAGGTTGAATCTGCGCTGGTTGCTCATCCCAAGGTGGCGGAATCAGCCGTAGTAGGTAAGCCTGATGAGCTTAAAGGCAGCGCTATTGCCGCGTTCGTTACGCTTGAAGGCAGGTATGAGCCGACGGAGGAGCTAAAAGGCGAGCTTAAGGAATGGGTAACAAAACAAATAGGCGCGCTTGCAAGGCCTGATGATATACGCTTCACCGAAGCATTGCCCAAAACCCGAAGCGGTAAAATCATGCGGCGTTTATTGCGCGAGATAGCAACGCAGGGCTCCGTTAGCGGTGATACAACCACGCTTGAGGATTTTTCGGTATTGGAGCGTTTACGTACGGATGAAGAGTAATCACTGATTAATCTGATTTAAGGATTTCACTGATTTAAAATTGCCGCCGTTGTTGGTGCCTGCCTACTGCAGGTAGGTTTCTTTTTCACCAACGACGATTCTCGCGTGGGCGGGGAGGCTTTACCGCCGTTGTTGGTGTTTCTTTTTCACCAACAACGATTCTCCGTTGCCAGAAAGGTTTTTTCACCAACAACGACGAAGGCTTTAAAATAAAACATGAATAAACTATACTTCTTTACTGCTACTGTTCTTAACTGGATACGAGTGCTCAAAGATGATAAGCTTAAAGACATTATCGTAAACTCACTTAAATTTCTTATAAAAGGAAAAAGAATACGCCTGTTCGCCTTTGTTATAATGCCGAATCATATTCATCTAATATGGCAAATAACCGAATTTCATAAATTAGGTGATGTTCAGAGGGATTTCCTGAAATTTACGGCACATCAAATTAAGAAGAGTTTGAAAAAAGAAAATCCGGCACTGCTTGAACAGCTTAGAGTTGAAGCAGCTGACAGATCATACCAAATCTGGGAAAGAAACCCTCTTTCGATTGAGCTTGTTTCTGATGGTGTTATTAAGCAAAAATTTGATTATATACATTTAAATCCTGTCAGGGAAAAATGGAAGCTGTGTTCTTCCGCCCATGAATATAAATATTCTTCAGCGCGGTATTATTACGATGGGACTGATGAATTTAAACTTTTTAATGATTATATCTGAACACTCCATGTTCTTTGTTGGTGAAAAAGAAACACCAACAAAGGCGGGAATTAAATAATTTACTATAAACTTATGTACGATCTCCCGTATCACAAGGAAAAA
>DASXTZ010000520.1:0-25302 GCA_036505135.1 Ignavibacteria bacterium | reverse complement strand
GCCCCATTTTTTATTAATTTCATCGTAAAGCTCTTTCCTTTGTCCTGCATCGGTTACGTCGCATTTGATTCCATCGGCTCGCTTGTAATTTCTTGAAACAGAAAATACTTCTGCCCCAAAAGATTCCAGTTCTCCTGCAATAGCTTTGCCAATTCCTCGTGAAGCGCCTGTTACCAGAGCTTTTTTATCCTTTAATGACCAGCGGTTGTTCATGTCTATTTTGTTCTGTCATTCCCGCGAAAGCGGGAATCCATTATTAATTTTGTAAAAATATAACTTTATTTTCAGTAAATATATGAGAATATTTCTATCGTTAAGCAGTATTTAAATTTGTATCTTTGACGTTTTATCAATAATAAATTGACGCTCAAACTAGTTTAAATTACAAAATGTTTAAAATAATAGATTTCCGCCTGCGCGGGAATGACACATGAGAACGAAACCCAAAATCAATGTTATTACCCTTGGCTGTTCTAAGAACATCTATGACTCTGAAATTCTTATGGGACAGCTAAAGGCTAATAATTTTAATGTGAGCCACGAAGATGAGTCCGGTGACGCAGGAATTGTAATAATCAACACATGCGGATTCATAGATAATGCCAAACAGGAATCGATTAATACTATTCTCCAATGGGCAGATGCTAAAGAAAAAGGCCGTGTTGAAAAAGTTTATGTTACAGGGTGTTTATCCGAGCGATACAAACCCGAGCTAAAAAAAGAAATCCCTGACATTGATGAATATTTCGGGACGCACGATCTGCCAAGACTGCTAAAAACATTAAACGCCGATTATAAGCACGAGCTAATTGGCGAAAGGCTTTTAACAACTCCTCTTCATTATGCATATTTTAAGATTTCGGAAGGATGCGACAGGCCTTGTTCATTTTGCGCAATTCCGTTAATGCGGGGCAGGCATGTTTCAATTCCGATGGAGCGGCTTGTAATGCAGGCGAAAAATCTGGCCCGACAGGGCATAAAAGAATTAATTCTAATAGCACAGGATTTAACATACTACGGGCTTGATATTTATAAAAAACGAAGGCTTGCCGATTTGCTTAAGAAGCTTTCTGATGTGGATGGCATCGAGTGGCTCCGCCTGCATTATGCTTTTCCGCAGGGATTTCCGCTTGATGTGCTTGATGCAATTCACGAACGGGAAAACATTTGCAAGTACCTTGATATACCGCTTCAGCATATAAATGACAATTTGCTTAAATCAATGCGGCGCGGCACTACTAAAGAAAGAACAAATAATCTTATCAAAACGATAAGAGATAAGGTCCCGGGGATTGCAATCCGCACAACTCTGATTTGCGGCTACCCGGGTGAAACGGATGAACATTTTGAAGAGCTTATGGAGTGGGTACAGGAAATGAAGTTTGAACGACTTGGTGTGTTTACATACTCACATGAAGAAAATACTCATGCATATAAACTTGAAGATAATGTTCCTCAAAAGATTAAGCAGAAACGCGATAACGAAATCATGAAAGTGCAAAAAAAGATTTCTCTTGAACATAACAAGTCATTAATAGGCAAAACATTGAAAGTATTAATTGACCGCAAGGAGGGCGATTATTTTATCGGCAGAACGGAATATGATTCTCCCGAAGTTGATAATGAAGTACATATACCGGTTAAAGCTCCACTCCTTGATAAGGAGGGGTGTCGCGAAGCGACGGGGTGGTCTGGCTACCTCCGTATCGGTGATTTTGCCAATGTAAAAATAACAGGCGCTAAGGAGTATGATTTGGAAGGAGAAGTGATTAAAAGTTAACCTGTTCTATTTCTTCAATTCCGGTAAATAGTCAACAATCGCTGTGCCCCCATCAAATTTTTCATGCTAAGACCTTCTTTTTAATGCTTCTTTGCATCGTAAAAAACAGTATCACAGATATAATGCCGGATACAACTAGTCCGATATCTTCATACATACCAAAATAAAGCACGGCGGAAAAGCCAATCACTGACCACAGCAAAGGTATAATAAATACAAGGAAAGGAACTCTGTTAGCTGTCCATAATAATATCCCGAAAGTAAAAATAGTAGTAGGGCATGGCAGCCCGAATGTCGGGGCTTTAGGGTATACATGACCTGACAAATATCCGATCAATGGGTAAATAATTATTGCATAAACAATAAGAACAGTTCCTGCGATCCCTGAAATATCCTTCCTGAAATTAAATGATAGCGATGTTTTCATCACACCGTAATAAAGAAACAGCATTGCCTGAACGATGTAAAGGGCTCCGAATAAATACGCGGCCTTATTTATAGTGCTGAAATATATAATGTGATATACAATCCCCATCCATAGCCATAAAAATGCCAGCGATATCGAAATAAACTTATCCGATACTTTATTTTTCTTTACTGCAAAATAGATCACCAATAGGGCGAGCTGCAGAATTATTATTTGTACAGGCCTGACTGATGTATTATAATTAGCGAAGACCTGGAGGAATTCTTCTTTACCAAATGGCGGCTTCATTTTTTATTTTTATTAATTGACTCCGGTAGGAGTCGGATATTTATAGCCAAATTTTACAAGCACAGAGCTGGCTCAAAAGGCGAAATCAAAGATTTCGCAATCGATCCGTCAAAGACGGATGCGATAATCCGCCAAAGGCGGATCTTTTGAGCCAGCTCCCCCATACTAATTTAAATGTTAATATTAGGCAAAATTAAGTTTAAAAGATGAGAAAAAAACTGCTTATATTCATAAGAAGGAAGTCTGCAAATGAAAAATTATTATAACAAAACATTGTTTGCTGTAACAAGAACTGCAGGTAAATCCTGGGATAAAAATAAAACACTGCGTTTGCAAAAGGGCTGGGACGAGCACGCTGCTTACATGGATCAATTAACTGCGGAGGGATTTATTGTAATGGGCGGTCCGCTCGAAGAACCAGGCAGCAGTCTATTAATAATTGATGCGGATGATGAGAATGAAATCAGGGGAAAGCTGAATCTTGATAATTGGAGCAAAATGAATCTTCTTGAAATTAAAGATGTACGGTCGTGGACAATATTACTTCAGGCAGAATAGTTTAAATCAAATAAATTCACCTATTTAAAACTTGAAACTTTGAACTTTTAACTTGAAACTGTAATAAACCATTCCCTTATTTTAAGCATCATATTTATGTATTTTGGGAGATAATATGCAATCAAATCTGGCAGACCTGCCGGCCGAGGATACGGCGCAGGCTGGGGGAGGAACTCTGGAGCTGGTTTCGAAAAGTCCGGATAAGGAATTTGAGCTGATCCGCCAGGCACGGGAAGGTAATACCTATGCCTTCAAAGAGCTGTATGATAACAACGTCTCACGTGTTTACGCGGTTTGCCTTAGAACCTCGCAGGATGCTGATACGGCAGACGAGCTTACACAGGAAGTGTTTATTAAAGCATGGGAAAAGCTGGCTACGTTCCAGTTCGAAAGCAAGTTTTCATCGTGGCTGCATTCAATAGCGGTCAACCAGTTCTTAATGATGAAACGCTCGGAAAAGAGGCTCAGCGAAAGAGTTACCGAACTGACGCATTTATTAGATAATGAACAATTACATAACAGGTCAAAGTATCATCATGATGCAAGGATTGATATCGAGCAAGCCCTTGAAAAGCTGCCTGAGCAGGCAAGAATTGCTTTCGTGCTGCACGATATCGAAGGTTATAAACACCACGAAATATCAGGTATAATGAATATTGAAATCGGCACATCGAAAGCACACCTGCACAGGGCAAGAAAAATGTTAAGAGAGGAACTTGAGAAATGAAATTCGAAAACTTAAACATGAAGAGCAATATCTGTAAAGAGGTACAGCTCTTAATTGAGGATTACCTCGATGGAATGATCTCCACTGAAAATAAAAAGGGGATGGAACAGCACATTTCATCATGCAACAACTGTAAGGCGTATCTTGAATATACAGTAATGCTGATAGATAATACCTCACTTATGTCTAAACAAGACCGCCTTTCGGATGAAAAGAAAAATCAGCTATGGAATAACATAGAAAGCAAGATAAACTCAACATCGTCTGCGGGAGATACTCAAATTTATAATATGAGCGGCCTTGAAGATGAATATATTCCGCCTAGGCTTACCCCTTCAGAAAGGACGGAGGTTTCCCCGAAATGGTCATCTTTCAGGTATTATATTTCAGGGCTTGCAGCGGTATTTGCGCTGGCATTTATAATTTACGTTGTCAGCCAGTTCAGGCAGGGCAGCAGCAATATTAATGTTATTTCAACAGGCATTGTTGAAACAAGCGCAAAGTGGAAAGTAACACCCGTGAAAGGCTCACCCATGATAGACGGCCTGATGATGAAAGCCGCCGATAGCATTTCTCTGGGTGAGTATATCATAACGGATGATTCATCACGGGCAGAGCTGACAGTTGCGAATCTTGGAACTGTAACCATAGAACCTAAAACAAAGGTCAGGTTTGTTAAAAGTGTGGAAGGCGAGCACCGCATAGAGCTTGTCTATGGCACAATAGATGCAAATATACTTGCCAAACCGCGCTCGTTCTTTGTCGATGCAGGCAGGGTTACGGCTGTTGACCTTGGGTGCTCATACAAAATAAGTATGGATGATAAGGGTGACGGGCTTTTATATGTTAAGTCAGGCCGTGTTTCGCTTGAATCTGCCGGCGGGCGTGAGTCGCTTGTCCCCGAAGGTAAATTCTGCGTATTAAAAAAAGATATCGGCCCGGGCACGCCGTTCAGAGGCGATACTTCACCTGAGCTAAAGAAGGCGTTAATGGATTTCGATTTCGGCAACTGCGGCGGACAATGTGTAAATGTAATTTTAAAAAATGCTAAGAAGAAAGATGCCGTCACGCTGATAAATATAATTCCTCTTGTAGATGAAGAGTATAAAACGGCAGTCTATACAAAGGCATCAAACTTTGTTGCGCCTCCTAAAAATTTTCCGAAAGACAGCGTTCAGAAAAAATGCAATGTCGAAAAGCTTAATGAATGGGTTGATAAAGTAATGGAAGAAGTGCATAAGAACATAGAAGAAAATATGAAGATCGTTGAAGAGAATATAAAGAATTTTGACCATGAAAAATGGTCAAAGGATTGGGCGAAAGAATGGGAAAAGAACTTCAAGAATAACTGGCAATTTAATTACGATACCAATATAAAATATAATTTTAATTTTGAAGTGCCGTCTCCGGAAGAAATGCAGGAACTGCAGCAGGACCTGAATGAAATGCAGCGTGATCTTCAGCGTGATAACGAAGAGTTCAAAAAGGAAATGGAACATTTTAAGGAAGAGATGCAGCGTGTAGGCGAAGAGATAAAAAGGGAAAATATCGAAAAGCAAAGAGAACAGGAAGGACAATTAAGGGATATGGAGCAAAGGCAGAGAGAAAAAGAAGAGCGCATGCGTGAAAAACAGGAAAGGCAAAAAGAAAAACAGGAACGTATGAAAGAAAAACATGAGAAGGAAGACGATGATACTCCGGTTCCTCCTGATGATAACAAAGACGATTGATTTTTAATGAATAAAATGCTTCACCTCCGCTTTATGCAAAAGCTTGCCCTTCGATATCAGGCAGGCTTTTGTTTTATATAATAAAGACATGAAAAAATGAAAAAGCTCGTAATATCTTTCATATCAATTTTATTAATCTGCGGATTTTCATGTTCGCAGGATAAAGATAAGACTGGTGGAAAAGAAAAAACAAATCATGTCGGCGGTCCTTGCGAAGGATGCGAAGCGATTTTCGAATCACCCCTTGCTTTTGAAAACCTAACCAGCACAGATACCTTGCCTGACTATAATGAGGCAGGCCCAAAGCTCATTATCAGCGGGATAGTTTATAAGAAAGATGGCATCACTCCCGCGCCTGATATTGTGATTTATATTTATCATACCGACCAGAACGGGTACTATTCCGGTAAAGGAAATGCAACCGGATGGGGAAAAAGACATGGCTATATAAGGGGATGGATGAAGACAAATGAGAAAGGCGAATACAAATTTTATACTCTTAAACCTGCACCCTACCCCAATGCTAATTCACCTGCCCACATTCATGTAACAATTAAGGAGCCGGACAAAAACGAATATTATATAGATGAATATGTTTTTGAGGATGACCCTTTGGTTGACAAAAATTACCGCAATATGGCTCAAAACAGAGGAGGCGACGGGATTATTTCACTAAACAAAAATGAAGATGGAATGCTGATCGGGAAAAGAGATATAACATTAGGGAAAAATATTCCGGATTATCCTTAGGCTTCGGAAACTTTAAATCCAAAAGTTTAAGAAAGCAAGATAATTCAGATTTAAATAAGATGGTCAAGATTACGTGAACCATGAATAACCCTATGAATTTCTATTATTTTCCCTCTTATAATATAAAAAACCAGATAGGGTTCAATGATTAAAACGCGGTAGCCATATTCTTTTAATTTTCTATGACGTGGTACTCTTCCTAAATTTGGGTGGCTTTCCTGCATGCTAATGCGTTTATCAAGTTTTTCGACAAATATTAATGCCTGGCGCTGACTGTCCAGGGCTATATAATCAAAGATTGAAATAAGATCTTCCTGTGCAATTGGAAGATAACGCAGAGTAAATTTAGCGGGCATGAATTCGGTTTCGGAGCTTGGACATCATTTGTTTGTGGGTAAAGCCTTTCTTCCCTGCTGCTGACTGTGCTTGCGCTACCCCAAGCTTTTCGAAAAGCTCTGACTGTGCTTTAAGATTTTCGTAATGATTGATGCTCATTACTACAAGATCTCCTTCGCCGTTAGTTGTAAGATAAACAGGCTCGTCCTGACTGTGGCAAATCTCAGCTATTTCTCTTGTCCTATTACGTAAACTAGATATTGATTTAATAATTGGCATAATGTTGTTATATTTTTTGGCAAATTAATACTAAATTTTGATAAAATAAAGTACATATTTTTTTTCTTGCGGAGGAGATTGGTTTTAATGAAGATATTGTATTTTTTGGTTTTGAATCAGTGAGATATTTATTTTTTCTGCGTTATCTGTGCTAATTTGCTTTTCTTGGTGCCTTGGTGGCAGAGAAAATTAAAAATTCTTCCGGTTAAATATTCTTAGTGAAAGTAGTGTTGGGACAATTACCCATACGAAAAGAAATCCAATAGAGAAGATTGTTCCAAAAGCTGAGCCGAAGAAATTCTGCAGTGTTGCACCCGTATAGCCCATTAGAGCGGAAATATCAAGCTTTAATAGTATCATTATCCTTGCAAGGTCAATAGGATTTAACGCAGCCAGCACAATAGTAACCTTTTCCAGCGGGTAATCATTAAATAAAAAGTATACAGCAAGAACAAGGGCATCAAAAATAATGGAGAGAAAAAACCAAATAATTAATGATGCCCCTATTCCTTTTGCCTTATCTTTGTTGATCACGGATGATAAAAACGATAAAGCAGTGAAGATGAATGAAAGCAGCACGCCTGCTGCAATAAGGTATAAGCTTGTTGAAGATGCGCCGTATAGTAATAACGGAACGCCGACTCCTATTATAAACCCAAGCGAAAGTGCAGAACTTAAACCAAGATACTCGGCCCAGAATATATCTCTCCTCTTTACCGGCATAGCAAGCATCATTTCCATAAATTCGCGCGAATTATAAAAATGTATCGTCCCGAATATTATACTTATTAGCGGAATTATGAGTATTACTATATTCAGCAGGCTCACAACAGCCTTTGAAACATCTTTGCCTGTATAAATTATTCCGAAGCTGATTACAAACAGTAATATAGTGTATCCTATCACCAGCTTGCTTCTTAGTATATCGAATATTACATATTTAAATATTTTTCTAGTTGCCATAATCTATCATAATTTTTGCGATAGCTTTATTCAGGCTGAGTTCGCCTGTTTTTGAAATAAGTTCATGAACGGTATTATCAACATGCACTTTGCCTTCAAGCAGAAATATTACTCTATCGGCAAGCTCTTCAACCTCACTTACAACATGCGATGTAATTATTATCAGCTTCCCTTTATTTTTTTCATCAATTATCTTTTGTTTGACGGCTTCAGCAGATACAGGGTCCAGTCCCGCAGTAGGTTCATCAAGGATTATTATTTCCTGGTTAAATAAAAATGCAACTGCGCTGCTTACTCTCTGCTTAGTGCCGCCTGACAGGGTTCCAATCTGCTTATTGTATATTTCCTCAATATTTAATTTATGAACAAGCTCTTCATCGTATTCTGTATGATTGCCTCTCACATCCTTCAGCATCGATATAACTTCTTTTACTTTCAGGTTTTCGGGGAAGCACGAGTTCTGCGGCATATAGCCAATGTGCCTGCGGTATTCACAATCACCATTGACTTGAAAATCCTTTACGCAGATCTCCCCGCTATCCGGCTTAACAAGCCCAAGTATTGATTTTAAAAGTGTGGTTTTACCCGAGCCATTCGGTCCCATAATAGCCACAATCAAGCCTTTATTTAAAGCAAGGTTAATTCCTTTTAAAACTAAATTTTTACCGAATGACTTTTTGAGGTCCCGAATTGCAATTAACTGTTCCACCTCTGCACCATAATTCTCCTTCGGAGAGGGGTGCCCTTTATGGCGGGGTGTGTTATTACCTGCACTGCTCTGGCGGACGGGGTATGTTATTATCTGTGTCACTTTGTTCCTCGCAATTCTGACATCCTAGGCCTTTCATCTATCAACGATTCAGGAATAAACACAGGTACAACTTTTTCAGCAACATCCAGCAGCTCAACTATAAAACTGCGAAGCAAAAACAGCGATGCCGGTGTTTCCTCTACAACCATCGAAAACATGCTTACCGGGCGGAAAGGAACATCGCCTGCTCCGTCCTTATTCAGATCATACCCGTTATATTTATCCCAGTAATTTTCAGAAAATAAATTGGTATTTCTTGAGCTGTTGGTTGATACATCAAATGTGTTGCCAATAAAATTGTTCAGCTTTACAGTATCGTCCGTGCAGTTTCCCAGTATTTTTGATGCCCACCCGTTTTCTGAAAATGTATTGTTTAATATATTTATCCTTGTTCCGCCTTCCGAGTATAAGCCCGTTGTATTTTTATGAAACATGTTGTGCTGGATAAGTGCATCACTGATATCCTTCAGCAGCAAGCCGTATGCATTGGGCCCCCAGTTATCTTCGAAGCGGTTGTTTATCATCTTAACATAGCGTGTGTACATTACCGCAACCCCTGCACCGTTATTTTTGAATACATTGTTTTCATAATCATCATAATTGGAAAACATAAAATGCAGTCCGTACCTGATATTTTTTTCGCTGCGGTTATTTAAAACTTTACTGTGTGTGACAAATTCAAAATAAATACCATCGCGGTGCCCTGTTATGATGTTACCTGATACGAGAATGCTATCGCACTTCCATAAATGAATGCCATTGCCCGAGGAAATTTCACTTACAGCGTTGCTGATAATTTCATTGGATATTATTTCGCATTTTTTTGAGCCCGCAAGATATATTCCAAAAAAATTGTTTAAAAGCTTGTTCTGTTCTATCCTGCAGCCCGATGCATTTTCAATTTTCAATGCCGCAAAATCTTTCATGCTGCTGTATCCGCAATTTATAAGCTTTATCCCTTTTATTGTGACGTTATCAGATCTAACAGTAAAAATTTCACCTTTCCCCATGCCATCGATTTCAGGGTAATCTTCGCCTGTTACCTCGATAGGCTTATCGATAATAATGCCGCTTTCCTTATAGCTTCCTTTTTTGATTATAACTTTGTCACCCGGGCCGGAAGATATAACAGCATCACCGATGCTTCCCCCCTGAGAAACATATATATCTTTTGCCCAGCCCTGGGAGACAAACAATACTATTAATATAGCCGCTCTATAAATATTATGGAACGCTGAATACGCTGAATTGAACGGGAGCCCGCTGAAAAAAGCTTTTTTTCCGCGGCATTCTGTTTTATTCCGTGTGTTCTGCGTTCCTATTTTCATTGATTCACCTTAAATTTCAGCAAAATTTCATCCCACGATTTCAGCTCGCCGCCGAAGTTTTTCTGAACCGCTTCGGCATCGGTTTTATTTGCAAATGCAGAAAGGCCTGCGCCCATGGGAGAAGGAAACTTTTCGCTTATCAAATAAGCTGCTTTTACAGCATCAATAAGGTTCTTCGGATTTGCCGCATCTATTACATAATATCCGCCTGCATCTTCTGTTTTTATTTTTCCCTGGCTAAGTGAGTTCATCATGCATTCTGCAGCGTCAAACTTATGGACCTTGCCTTTTTTTGTTACGACTTCTGCGCCGAATTTAATATCGCTTATTGTCATTTTGCACAGCTCACATTGCTCGTTGCCGAAATTAATCGGCTCGGGGTCACTGCTGCACGAGAACGCGGTTATTAACAGGGCTGAGAACATGATATACCCCTTTTTCCTTTTCAATTTTAATTTCCTTTTTCTTTAAAGTTTTTCCCCCAAAGGTTTCGAAGAAAAAAATTGCAGCGGAAACCAGTCCGCTTAAAATAAGTATATACCCGGCTGTTTCAGGGTATGAGTGCGCTGTAAAGTTTAAAAGCTGCTTGCTTCCTATTATCGGCGGCTGGTAAGTCATACCAGGGATCTTTATTGCGGCTTCCTCATTCAGATTATGGCCATAGTCGTATTCCCACATGTAGAAATCAACTCCGCCTGTAATCCCCGCAATTATAAAAAGAATTACCCATGCCATTAAAATTTTTTTCCTGCCCAAAAAACCTGTTATAATTCCGGCTATGGTAAGCAGTCCGACTATGTACGGCATTATTGTAAGCTCTTTAATTGAGTCCGGCTCAATTTTTTTCATACCGATGTAATGGTTCAGGCCGTTTATGGTCTGCAGGTCGCCTGAGATCTTATTTATCCAGATTTTCATTCCAAGCCCTTCAGGGTACTGGGGCGCTTCAAGTGCTATATCCCACAGCGGGAAGAAGAATGCTGAGATTAAACTTATTGATGCTATGATAATTATGATACGAGATTTCTTATTCATTTTATTTCTTTCACTTATACAAATTTAGCCATTAATCATTAAATACCCTTTGACTTAAGTCAAGGAAAGCGGGCGAGAAGGTAAGTAATTGATTTACTAAGTAGTTAGGGAGACAGTTTTAGTCTATAAATAGTTAAAATTTCGTATTAAATTACATTTAACGGTACTAAAAAATATGAAATTATTCAAACATAAAGTTACCTTTGAAGTTGATGATATTATTTCGCATGCGCAACTATCAATAGCTGAACAACAGGCCTTACAAAAAGGTATGAACTACAAAGTTACGCCTGAGTATTCTGTATTTTTAATGTCAATAAGACATAACGCACCATATAAAGATGAAATTGATATTAAAACAAATTCTATTATATATGAAGGACATGATGCAAGAAAAGACCATTGCGAAAATCCAAAAACCACTGACCAGCCATACTATACACCGAAAGGTAGTTTAACAGAAAATGGAAAGTTTTTCGTTGAAGCACAAGCTTACATATTGCAAACTAGGAAAGACCCACATAAAATTAAAGTTTATGAAAAAATAAAAGATGGAATTTGGACTTACAAAGGATTTTTTAACTTAGTTGATGCTAAATATATTAGCGATGGAACAAGAAATGTTTTCAAGTTTTATTTAAAGCCAATAAGCGTGAAATCAAAAACCCTTAAAGTAATCGAAGAAATACCATTCAATAGATTAATACCAACTGATGTAAAAATTGAAGTTTGGCAAAGAGACGAAGGAAAATGTGTACAGTGCGACTCTACAATAAATCTTCATTTTGACCATGATTTACCTTTTTCAAAAGGGGGCACGAGTTTAACAGCAAAAAACATAAAACTGCTTTGTATGAAATGTAATTTAAAAAAATCTAATAAGATAATATCGATTCTTGTAGCATAATAGACATTGATATTTATACCGCCTTTTTAAATCCATCGTTTTATAGACTTCAAGTCGTCCATTGTAATTTTTCTCATCTTTTCATTAATAAAATCTAACATTTGACCATAGTCGCTAAATCTTTTTTGAGAAATAGGTTTACCATTTTTGTCCAAACAATTAACAACCCCCCATTGGCGAAAAACGAATCCTCTTGTTCGTGAACTTCAGAGTTTAAAAATATGTTAATTCTACTGTCACTCTCTTTTATATTTGGCAATCCTTTAGCGATTTTGCGCCTTTGCATGAAATTTTATTTACTGGGCGGGCATAAAAAAAGCGGGCCATTTGACCCGCTTGAATGAAGGTTGCTGCTGTTTTTAAAATTATTTTCCTGTGCTGAAGCTTATCTGCACATTGCTGCCGGCAGGCGATATTCTTATATAACCCTGCATTTCCTGGTGCAGCGCCGAGCAGAAGTCCGTGCAATAGAAAGGCTGAACGCCGACTTCCTTCGGCTCCCATTTCATGGTTTGAGTCTCACCCGGCATGATAAGCATTTCGGAGCTCAAAAGTCCCTTTACAACAAAGCCATGCGGTATATCCCAGTCCTGTTCAAGGTTAGTAACGTGGAAATAAACAACGTCTCCAACTTTTACGCCTTCAATATTATCCGGATTGAAATGCGACCTTATCATAGTCAAATAAACATGAACTTCATTTCCTTTTCTTTCCACCCTGGCATCATTCGGACTCTTTGTGGCATCCGGATGTTTGTTTTCGTCTATCTTAAATATTTTAACGGAGTTCTTCGATATCATATCTGCTAAAATTGCCTGAGCATAGTGCGGCTCGCCGATAGTTGGGAAGTCAAGCAGCAGCTTCATCTTATCTCCTGATATATCATAAAGCTGTGCGGACTGCGTAAGTTCGGGGCCTGTTGGCAGGAAACGGTCTTTTGTGATTTTGTTCATTACCACAAGATATTTTCCCCACGGTTTTTTTGAATCGCCGCCCGGTATCATTATATGTCCAACCGAGTAATACGAGGGCACACGGTCAACTACTTCAAGTTTTTTTATATCCCATTTTACAACTTCCGATGATACAAAGAACGAAGTGTATGCAAAACCCTTATCGTCAAATTCGGTATGAAGTGCGCCAAGCCCGGGTTTTTGAACCTCACCGTGCAGCACTGCCTCATATTTTAAAACCGGTATGCCTGCAACATCGCCTTCGAACTGCTTTTCTTCGATTGCCTTAAGCATTTTCGCAAAAGAAAATACGGGAATGACAGCCGCAAGTTTTCCTCCGCCAACAATGTATTCACCCGATGGGTCAACATCGGAGCCGTGCGGTGATTTCGGGCATGGTATATAATATATCATTCCGGGGCAATCGGCCGGGTCTAAAACCTTAACGGTTTTTAAAACTTCGCTTGTTGCACTGTGTTTGGTCTCATCATATGTATTATGATAGTAATCTGCATTGTAATCCTTTGCCTTTCCCTGCGCAACATATTCTTCCGCCTTCTTCCAGTTTATTGCCATTATGAAATCCTTGTCTTTCTGGCTCGCATTAACCTCCAGTAAGCTGTGTGCCTGCTCTGAGTTGTAACATGAGAGAAAGAACCAGTCATGCGAAGGACCTTTTCCTGCATGGCTGAGGTCGTAATCGAAAGGAGGCGACATTATCTGGAAGGCAACGTTCATTTTCCCGCTTTGGTTATCAACCTTAACAAAGCTTATCGTCCCGTTGAACTTTTCCGCATATGAGCTGATAGGCACATCTTTTTCTTTTATGGGAATGCTGAACCGTGTTCCGGCTATAACATATTCTGAGTTTTCCGTAGTGAACGGTGATGAATGGTTTCCGGCGCTGTTGGGGATTTCGATTATCTCAGCAGTGCGGAATGTCTTCAGGTCGATTCTTGCTATGCGCGGTGTATTGTTCCCGTTTATGAAAATCCATCTTCCATCGGGCACGCCGTCGGTCATAGATAGCTCGCAGTGATGTGAGTCATCCCACGGAACAAATCCCTGTGAGGTCATCAGCATCGGCTTGGTTTCTTCCGTAAAGCCCCATCCTTTTTCGGGGTCAACAGAAAATACAGGTATAACCCTGAACAGCCTGCCGGATGGCAGACCGTAAACAGACATCTGCCCGCTGAATCCGCCTGAAACAAATGTATAAAATTCATCGTATTTGCCAGCCGGAATGTAAACTTTTGAAGCAGCGTCCTCACTTATGTTGGGACCTGATTTTTTTTCTCCGCAGCTTCCTGCAGTGAGTGCTATTGCTGCTAATATAACTATTAGTATTGCTATTGGTACTAAACGTTTAAACATTGTTTTCTCCTAAATTTTGGTTGGATGAAGCATTCTCCTCACCCTTTAATCCGGAATCTGAAATCCCTGCCTGCAGCAGGCAGGCGCAATTCGAAATTGTTTCACTCTTTGACTGCTATTTTATTTTCATCAACACCGCGGAAGTATTCAAGTATTGCGCGTGTATCTTCCTGTGTTACATCCTGGAATGTCATTTGAACCATGTATTGAGCAAACAATTCTTTTGCTATTTGATTCTTTTGTGTCATTTCAACCGGATTCAAAATCTGGTTCATGATCCATTCTGGTTTCCTGCGTTTTGTAACGTCTTTAAGCGGCGGGCCTACAAGTCTTGAATTGAACTTATGGCATGCAACGCACTTTGTTTCAAATATTTGTTTTCCTTTTGCCATCAGGCCGTCATCTAATGAACCGAGCTTAACTTCCTTTACAGGCCCGACACCGTATTCATCACCTTTTCCGCATCCTGCGGCATAAAGTGAAAATATTACTATGCTTAAAATAATGCTGAGCTTTAAAGTGTTTTTTTTCATTTTTATATCTTTTATTATTTTTATATGTTATTAATTATTGTTATTTAAAATTTTTCTAATTCAACAGCTTTTGGGAAAAGAATATTATTTTCAAGATGGATATGCACGTGCAGGTCTTTTTCAAAATCTGCCAGCTCTTTGTATAAGACTTTAAAAGTTGTGCAGGCGCCTTCGGGAGCTTCGTATGAATTGGTTATATGGTTAATTTCACGCATCAGGTTTCCGGCCAGCTCATGTTCATGCTCCATTACACCAACCGGGCTTGCAACCGAGCCAAATGGAGGATGCGGAAATTCTAAATCATTCTTTTGTGCAAGAACCATTTTCCTTATGTATGGAAACAGCATCTTTTCTTCTTTTTGCATGTGAACAAGCAGCTCTTCCTTCAATTCTTCAAATAGAGTGTAAATCTGGTATAATTCCTGATTTTTTTCGCCATGCTTGGGAACTACCTGCTGGAAATAATGTTCGATTGTTGTTATTTCATTCAAAACATATGAGTGATGATTTGTGATTATGTAATCTATCAGGAAGTCAAGCTCCCATTTATCGAAATGCGCAGTAGTTCCGTTTGGTCTATCAGCTTTTGTTAGATTTTTTATAACTGCATCTGCGTTGACGCCTTTTTCTTTGCAGGCATCGTGGATGGTTTTTTTTCCGCCGCAGCAGAAATCAAGGCCGAAGTCCTCAAAAATCTTTGCTGTATGGAAGTTCTGTGCTACCACTTCCCCTATTGTATTTTCTTTTTGTACCAGCATTTTAAATCTCCCTTTTTAATTACTGATACAAAGTTACCAAACGGCCATAGTAAACCCTTTGACTTAAGTCAAAACGATGCAGTTAAATTATTAAACACTTGATTAGTTATATAGTTAGGATGTAAAAAGCATGCCCTCGCGAAGGCGGGGGTTCATAAGGTTTATTAAGTTTATAAGTTATCAAAAAGCAAAAAGCCTGCTTTTCCCCCCATTGGAGGGGGTTAGGTTCGTAGGACTCTCGGAAGGAGTCATTTCGGCCTACGGAGGGGAGGATGTTCTTCCTTAGCTAGCGAAGCGCGGGACAGAGGTACTGAAGCGTAAAGATGCTAATTGCTTTTAGTTTGCTTTTTATTGTTAATTACTCATTGATAATTATTAATTGCTTCTATGGGTATTGTACTCGTGCTAAAAACCATTCATAGTTTTCGGTTTTAAATTCTTTGATTTTCCCCATACGTATGATATCTCCCTCGCGAAGGTTAGGGGATCTTAATGGGATAAGCTGAAATGATGAAACCCAGCCAACAATAAATTCTATTTTTTTGTCTTTAATATATTCAATATATCTTTTTTCTTTTAAAGCTTCATAGCATTCTTTATTAACAACTCCATCAAGATTTATGATATTTAAATTTGACGCAAAGTATCCGATAGCTCCTGATTGTGCTGCGCCGACAATAGTTCCGGGTTTAAATGACCTGCTTGCCCACAATCCGATATTCATATAACCGGCATTTGATCTTTCCTTATCATAGAATATATTTTTAAACTGTGGATTTATAATGCATGCAGCTGTTACCACAACAATTATTGCTATCTGCATTCTTTGCAAATAGGCTTCTTTTATCGATAATGAATTCAAATAGTCGAAAGAAATGAGAGCAATGGATAAAAACATGAGCATTAAAGGATAAAAATATCTGTAGAAATACCAGTAACCAAAAATGTAAAAAACATAAACAATAAATAACATCGATCCATATAATATAAGCGGATGACTTTGTGAAAGATTTAAAATCAATGTTCTTTTTTTATCATATTGACCGAGGGAAATTAATATTAGCAGTATAAGTACTATGAGACCAATTAAGATAGCATTTGTATATAAAATAATCAACCCTGCTCCCTTAAGTATTATGACATAAAAGTTTTCAAAAGATGTTTGTTCGCCTGACAGCGTAATAGAAAGAAGACGGACTGCTTTACCGCTGATTTGGTAAATATCGCCGGTATATACGTATGAGTAAATAACCCATGGTGCATAAACCAGTAAAGCTGTAAGCAGAATTACACCTATTTTTCTGATGTATAAAATATTATCACCTTTGTATTTTACATGGCCGATAATATCTAAAATTAATATAGACGCAATTAAGAAAATATTATCGAGGCGGGCAAATACTGCCAAGCCGAGTGCAGCCCCCAGCTTAATCTGTGTTCGCATATCGTTTGGGCGCTTCTTAAGTTCCATATAGTAATATAGCGAGACCGTTATGAAAAGAAGCGATAATGAAGTTTCCAGGCAGTTCAAAGTATTCAGAATCACATAAAAATTTAATATCCATAGCACGCATAAAAGTATTAGCGTGTAGTATGAGCTGGCTATCTTTGAGAAAATTTTCAAAAGCATCAGCAGGGTTAACGTATCAATAACTGAGCAAATAACAAGTGAGGCTCTGATAGGCGCAATTAAATCGGCTTTAGTTATCATATAAACAGGAACCATCATAAAAACATAGAGCGGCTGAAAACCATTTGTGTACTGACCGCCGTATGATGGGCCCAACCCGTTAGCAATATTTTTCGCAATTGTAAGTGAATAGTACGGGTCATCAAGTATAAAAGCACCATCGAGAAATTCCATTGGCTGGAAGGCCAGGTATATGCGAAACAACAGGTTTACGGCTAAAACCGGGATAATAAATTTTTTGTTTTTAAATAGGGTGTCCGGTTTATAAAGTTTATTTGTTTTCTCCAAGCTATTATCCGGTTAACTTTTTTTATTATATAGTCTGTTTAATATTTTACTTTCGCCAAAAACCATTCAAAATTATTGGTTTTTATTTCGGGGATTTTACCCATGCGGATAAGATCGCCTTCCTGTAAATTAGCAGAGCGGTCTAACAGTAGCTGAAAGGAGGAATTCCAGCCGACAATATACTCTATTTTTTGCTCCCTGATGTATTCAAAATTTCTTTTTTCTTTTAATGATAGGTAACATTGTTTATTAACAACGCCGTCAAGATTTACAATCTTCTGGCTGGGGGCAAAATACCCAATACCACCTGATTGTGCCGCACCGATAATAGTACCCGGCTTAAATGACTTATTAACCCACAGACCTATATTCATGTATCCGGTGTTGATACCCCTTGTGTTGTAAAATATATATCTGAATCCCGGCACCAAAAAGCTTCCAATAATAGCCGCCCCTACTATCCCAATTTGAAGCCTTTTTAATATTTTACTTTTAAATTCCAGTGACCCTAAATTGTTGAAAGATATTACTGCTATAAATAAAAATGTTAAAACTAAGGAATAAAAATACCTGTAAAAATACCACCAGCCGAATATAAAAAAAATATACGATACCAGCAGCATTAAACTAAACAACAGAAGTACATTTATAAGCAATAGCTGGTTGGGAGATGTGCTTTTTTTACTGTGCCTTCCTCTAGATATAATAATAACCAGATTAAATACTATTAGTAAGATTACCAGGAAGTTGGTGTTTAAAATATAACCGAATGCGGTATCCATCATTTTTGAATACATATTTCCGAAAGTTGGATTTTCATTTACCTCTATTAAAGCAAGAAGCCTAAGCGCCCTGCCGCTGACTTGAAATATATCACCGGTATATGCGTATGAATATATCAGCCATGGCGCGTAAGCCAGAAAGGATGCTGTTAAAATCACTCCTGTGCTTTTGAAAAATAAAACTGTGTCTTTTTTAGTTTTTAACAGTTTAATAGTCTCCATTATCAATAATGATACAACCAGAAAAATATTATCTACCCGTGCAAATACGGCTAGCCCCAATGCAACACCCAGCTTGATCTGATTTCCGGTATCGAATGGTTTTTCTTTGTACTGCAGATAGTAGTACAAGGATATTGTAATCATTAGAACCGATAGGGAAGTTTCAAGACAATTTAGTGAATTTAATACTACGTAAAAGTTTAATATCCATAAAACGGATAATAAAATCAGGGAATAAAAGGAAGATGCCATCTTTGAAAATATTTTCAAAAGCATCAGCAGGGTTAACGTATCAATAATTGAGCAAATAACAAGTGAGGCTCTTATAGGCGCAAATAAATCATTTTGAGTAATCATAAAAACAGGGACCATTAAGAAAACATATAACGGCTGAAAACCATTTGTATACCGTCCGCCGTATGATGGTCCGAAATCGTTCGCTATATTCCTCGCAATAGTAAGTGAATAGTATGCATCGTCAAGGATGAATACACCATCAAGGAATTCTATAGGCTGGAAGGCGATATATAAACGAAGCAGTAAGTTAATTGCCAATATTGAAATTACAAAAGTCTTTCTATTAAATTTAATCTCCTCTGGCATTAAGTATTGTTCTTTTTAAATTACTGCTCTTTTGAGTTTTTGCCTCTTTTAATTTACAATTCTTAATTTGTAATTTGTAATTGTTTTTAAGCTGCTGTTTCCTGCAGTTTTTTAAGGTCCTTTATTATTATTTTCTTTCCTTCTACTGCTATTATATCATCCTCTTCAAGCTTGCGGAAGGTGCGTGATAAAGTTTCCTGGATTGTTCCAAGATACGCAGCCAGGTCATTCTTACTGATGTTAAGCGAAATATGAGGCGCAGCATCCGATGCTTTTTTTCTTGCATTCATATAATCGGTCAGGATAAAGCCGGCAACACGCTTTGTAACATCTTTAAGGGTTAGCTCTTCTATATGATGATTTAAATGCCGCAATCTTTTTGCAAAACCTGAAACTATTTTCAGGCTGATACGCGGATTTTTTTCAATAAGATCAATAAACGGCCTGCCTTGTATTAAAACAACTTCGGTTTCATCTTCAATTGCCATCGAATTGGCAGGATAACGAAACTGGTCTTCATATATTGAGCCGTAGTTTTCAAAAAGAGGAACTTCAGCAAATGTATTATAGGGATTGATAATATGCAGTATATGCTCTTTGCCGTCTTTTGATATCTTGTATATTTTTACAAGACCCTTAACTACAAAGTAAAAGCCAATATACGGCTCTGTATCGAAAAAGATTATATCGCCCTTATTGAATTTTTTCAGGCGCGCAATGCTGTTTAATTGCTCCAGCTCATCATCATTTAAGCTTGTAAAAAAATATACTTTTTTAAGAATTGAAGCATCCATAAGGTCAAAATTAAAGATAAATTAGAAGAATGTTTATCCTGTTATTTATAACTACATAAATTAGTAAAATCAGTTAATTTTCAGGTGGACAATCTTAAGTAAAATTTTCTTATATTAAATAAATTGTAAACATAAATTTAACTTTTAATTAATGGGAGGCATATGAAAATATTTTTTCTTTGTTCAATATTTATATTGTCACTTTTCTCCTTATCTTATTCTCAAGTTTCTCAGTTTAAATTTCTTGACCCGCTTCCTAACGCAAAATTCATAAATAAAGAAACCGCCATAACTATAACTCCGGCTAAATCGATTGATAAAAAAAGTTTGCTGAGCGAAAATGCCTTTATTATAAACGGTTCAAAAAGCGGTTTTTGCAATTTTCAAATTTTATTAAGTGATGATGGAAGTACATTTATTTTAAAACCTGCAAATACATTTCAACTGGGTGAAACCGTAACTGTGCAGTTAGGTAATTCTATTAAAACCACATCAGGCAAAAGTATAAATTCATTTTCATATTCATTTACAGTAAAACAAAGAGAAGTTAAAGTAAATCAACAAGCAGGCCTTGAGTTTGAACTTGCCTCAGCTGATAATATTAGTCATGATAATTACTATAGTGATTTCATCGAGGGCTTCCCCGTTATTACTCTGAACTACTACAATAATCCTTCACCCGGCAAGTTATTTTTCAGTAATTTTACTTTTTCTCCCCAAATTCCTTTTACGCCATATTTAATAATATTAAAAAATAACGGTGAACTTCTTTCTGCGATACAAAAATCCGCTCCCTGCCTGGACTTCAATATGCAGCCGAACGGCCACCTTACTTTTTTTGATTTCCGTCACCAAAAATATTTCGAAATGGATGATTATTATAGAATAATCGATAGCTTTTCCTGCGGCAATGGTTATGGCACCGATCTTCATGAGCTTAGGCTTCTTTCAAACAGACATGCTTTACTTATGAGCTATGATTCGCAGTATGTAGATATGAGCAATATTGTTCCGGGCGGACAACCTAACGCAGTTGTATCGGGGCTTATCATTCAGGAAATTGACGCAAATAAAAATGTGGTGTTCCAGTGGCGCAGCTGGGACCATTTCCAGATTACCGATGCATGGCATGAAAATATGTATTCAACACACATCGATGCTGTTCACGGTAATGCAATAGATCTGGACGTTGACGGGAATATTTTGATATCATCACGCCACCTTGATGAAATTACTAAAATAAACCGGTCAACTGGCGAGGTGATGTGGCGCCTGGGAGGAAAGAACAACCAGTTTGTTTTTATTAATGACCCCATACGGTTCAATTACCAGCATGCCATACGCAGGCTGAAAAACGGGAATATAATATTATTCGATAATGGTAACTACCATACCCCTCGGTTTTCAAGAGCAGTTGAATACAATCTGGATGAATCAAATAAAATTGCTAGGCTCGTCTGGCAGTACAGAAATAAACCCGATGTTTACGCCCCGGCTATGGGTTTCGCGCAAAGGCTGTTTAACGGCAACACTTTGATTTGCTGGGGATATGCTTCTAAAAGTATTACCGAGGTCCGGCCTGACGGTACCAAAACGCTGGAATTGTCTTTACCTGCCGGTCTGTATACATACAGGGCTTTTAAATATCCTTATAAAGAAGATGGGTCAGGTAAAATTATTCCCCAAACTTATGTTTTAGAGCAGAATTTCCCCAATCCGTTTAACCCGGCAACGTCTATTAAATTTGCATTGCCCGATGTAAACAGTGATGGTGCTGCTGTTAATGTGAAGCTTTCTGTATACGATGTGGTTGGCCAGGAAGTAGCAGTGCTTATTAATGACATGCTTGAGCCGGATTCTTACCGCGTCGAATTCAACGGGACAAATATTTCGTCAGGAATTTATTTTTACAGGCTGACAGCAGGAAGTTTTATTGAGACAAAAAAAATGATGCTGGTTAAATAATGAAATTATTCGGGGCACCCCGTGGTTTACGGGGAATCTGATAAAGTAAAAAAAAGGCAGTCATTTTTGACTGCCTTTGCCGTTTTACCTGAGAAAATTTTCTAAGGTAAATCCTCCTCCTCTATGTCCTCGGTTGCTGACTCATCTTTCTTCCAAAGATCTTCATCGCTTTTCTTTGTTCTGCCCCGGTTTTTGGCTTTACCGCCTTTACGGCCTATTTCGGCCATATGCTCGCGGCTTCGGCCCTTCCCTCCGGTTTTTCTTTTTCTTCCGGCCATGATGAACCTCCTTTTGGATGATTGATTTAAACCAATCCGCTAAATTTTTTTAGCGGGCATCAAAGAAAAAGTCACAATTCACGTGCCAGAAGATATTATGTCAAATTTCAAAAACCAGATAGATATAATAATTCGTAGTTTATGAATTTTCCTGAAACAGATTTCAACTTATACTGAAATAATTATGTTATAGTTTTTAGCAAACAGTTCTGGTAATAAATCCGGCTTGAGGCTGGATCCCGAAAGGGGAATATAGGATTGTTTGTTTTGACCGCTCTGGCTTTAACCGGAGCGGTTTTTTTATAAATTATCCAATCTTTCTTTTTGTCGTTTTTTTAAAAGCTAAAAAACATAATGTTAATTGGTACTTTTTAAGAATTCTATTGCAATAAAAAATTGTTTTAATTAACAGAGATGGATTCCCGCTTTTTCGGGAATAAAAGTTTTCTGTAAATGGGTAACCGGGGGCAGTTTGATGTAAAAAACAAAAGAAAAATTCCCTTTATACGTTTTGTTCCGGCTCCAATCCTCCTGAAGCCGGAACAAACGATATCTACAATGTTCTCTTCCCCCCTCACGCAGGGCAGCCATTTCATAAGCTTTTTGATTTGCTTCCCCTATCTGCGTGGAGAGGGATTGCTTCTTTCACTAATCCCATTATATACTCCAAATTCTTCGTATCCTTTATTCGTATCTCATAATCGCCGTTGCCCCAATGCCGGAGCTTTGAAACATCCCGGGTGAGCTTTTTCGGATCACGAAGCTGCCCGCGTTTCAGGTTTATCCACATTTTTAAAATATCGCGCTGAATGCAAATATCTGTTATTATCTTTCCTCTGCTGATAAAGCCTATTTCCCAGCGTTTTGGTTTAATAGCAATTTTGTCCTGCAGCTTTAAAATCGCAGTTCTGTATTGGTTGTAAAGTTTTTTTATGTCTTCTGGCTTGCTCTTCAAATGAAGTTCTTCTGTGGGTCCGGCTGTATAGTTTTCTTCCTGGCTTACAACCGGCCTGATGCTTACTGCATATGATGACTTTTTGAGGGGCATTATGCTTACTATTCCGTTTTCATATTGTTTTACTTCAACAAGCTCGATAGAAAGGTCTTTAAAATCGGTTGCACGAATCTGCGTCTCGGTAAAGCCCGGTGAAATAAAAATTATCTTACTGCCAAGCCAGTTAACCCTGCCGCGGTTTAGTTGCCTGTATTTGCCTGTTCCGCAGATTGTTTCGTTGTATTCGCTTGTGAATTCTCCCTTGTTTTGAAGCATCAGGTTCAGATAACCGATACCCTGATCGAACACACTGAAATTCTTATCTTTTTTGTATTCGATTATGGCGAAGGCATTTAAACGTCTGTCGAAGGCTAACGTATCGATCTTTTTGCCTTTGATGAAGAACTCCGGTCTGACAAGCTCGAGGCGCAGGATTTTATCCAGGTTCCGTTCAAACAAGACCTGTATTTCCTTTTCAAGCTTAAAAGGTTTTTCTTTTACTGGGTTGAGTATTTTGTTTTGGTTATTGTAGAGGTTCATGGTAAGATTTACTTATTGGGTTTCGTCAGCGCGCTTCACCCATAGAGAGTGGTAGGCCGCACTATAATACTAAGCCGCGCCGGATAAAGACGCAAGGGGGAAAAAATTAAATTTATATTGCCTGATTTTTTTCGTTGTTTAATACGCTCGATAGCATATTAACCCCGTCTGCGGTAAATGCCATGGGCCCGTAATTCATGCCCCCGCTGTGTGATGTGCTGATTTTACGTTTCAGCTTTTCAAGCTCAGATTTATTCAGTGAAAACATATGATCTGCCGGGAAACGGTTCATATTTCTTTTAACTGCTTCTTTTATGTTTTTTGTTGGAATGCCGTAGAGAGCTGCAAGGTCGAGGTCTAAAACAACTTTTTTGTTTCGGATGGTGTAAACAAATTTTTCTATTTTTTCTGCAGGAATTGAGATTTCTGAACTCATTTATTACCCTTCTTTATATTTAAAGGCAGCAAATTGCTGTCCCCGGAATTAATGCTCGTAATTTTTAATATGCTGCAAGTTAACATTAAGCAGAAGAATAAAACAGGCAAATAAAAAGGCAGAAAAAAGCAGCGGGTGCCCTTTACTTGGTTACTTTTTTTTAGACATTAAAAGAAAGTAAAAGCTTTTAAAAAAAATTATGTTCTTTTTATCTTGACATAAAAAAGCATGCCCCCGCGTAGGCAGGGGAACCAAAAAGGTCAAGGCTCTATAAAAATAGCTGAAATTTCCCTCGCCTGACCGTAAGAAAAAAAGGCCTCCTCTATAATACTAAGGTGGAATTCGAAAAAAGCAAAATGCCGCCTCACCAGTTCACATTTCGCTATTTCACCAGTTGAAATACCCCCATTCACGGTAACAAAAAATGCTACAAAACTTTGGCAGTTTGTGCTATATTTATGGCTTTATTTACCTGCTATATTTGAAACAGTTAATTAATTACCTTTATGCGAGCTTTAGAAACCCCTTATGCAGAGTTTAAAAAGACCCTTATGTAAGCGCAACTGAGATAAACCCTTATGTGTTTGGATTGATACCCTTACCGCGCGGCGCGGCAGGCGCTGTGAAAACCTGATGACGGTCAGGTAAATTGAGAATCAGCCGGGAAAAGCAAAGTTTTGGAAATCTCTTCCGCTCCCCTCCGGCTGGTTTTTTTATATGTCTGCGGAACTACCGCCTATAAATGGGTTGCTTATAATAAACAGGAAAATTAAAATTGACTCTGATTCTAAACAATACAGGTACGATGGAAAAAAAGAAAAATGAGATTTTTCTGCTTTTAATTGAATGGAAAAAAATTGTTGATGATGCCAATACAAATCAGCAAGCCAGGGAAAAGGCGAATTCCGGTATAGACAAAATTATTGAAGAGCTTCAAAAACCGCTTGATTCCAGAGACTGTCCCGGGGTTATGTTAATTATGTATGACCTGCAGAGCGTAAAAGGGATTAGCAAATTTGTTAAGAATACTATGATAACAATGGAGGAAATTTGTTACAGCCAGTAACACTTTTTTTTTAAACTCTTAACTATTCCTCTATCTCACTATCTCACTATTTCACAATTTGCTCAAATACATCCCGGCCCGGGGAAAAGCTTTTTCCCGCAAAGCCG
>DASXTZ010000519.1:0-4515 GCA_036505135.1 Ignavibacteria bacterium | reverse complement strand
GATAACTTCTATGTTGAAAAAACTTCGAAAGGCTGGTCGGAAATAAAACAATACCCGGAACCAATAAATTCGAAATGGTGGGATGCAGATGCTTTCTTAACAGCAGACGGCAAAGCAATAATTTTTTCCTCTGAAAGGCCAGGCGGGATAGGTGAATACCATCCAAAAGCCGATTACCTTCATGGCATGTATTGGGGTAATACAGACCTTTATGTTGTTCTTAAAGAAGCGGACGGAACGTGGAGCAAAAAAGCAATTAACCTTGGACCAATAATTAACACTCCATATACAGAAAGGACGCCATTTCTCCATCCCGATGGCAAGACGCTATATTTTTCTTCAGATGGGCATTATGGGCTTGGAAAATCAGATGTGTTTAAAACCGTAAGGTTAAGCGATACTTCATGGACAGAGTGGAGCGAGCCCGTAAATCTTGGCAAGGAAATTAACACTCCTGCGGAGGACTGGGGATATAAGATCACAACAGATGGCAAGCATGCATATTTTTCTACTGTAAATGATAAAGGGTTCGGCGAGGAGGATATTTTTTATGTCGATTTGCCGCCTGAGGTCCAGCCTGTACGCAATGTAGTTACTGTCACCGGTAAAGTTGTTGATGAAAACGGAAACCCCGTTGATGCAACAATTAAATGGGAAGACGTGGAACAGATGAAGGAGATTGGGATTGCAAAAACAGACCCGCAAACGGGCGAATATTTTATTGCACTTCCTATCGGAAGATACTACGCTTATTATGCCGATGTGAAAGGGTATTATTCAACGGTTAATTATCTCGACCTAACCGCAGCCGAGGCTTATAAGGAAATGACAACCGATGTAAATTTAGTTTCTGTTGAGGAGCTTGAAAACACAGGCAAGCCGATAAAGATAGATAATATTTTCTTTGACTTTGGAAGCTATGCGTTAAAAGAGCAGTCGTACGAAGCATTAAGCTTGTTGTACAGGTTTCTTACAACTAATCCTGAAGTGGTAGTCGAAATAAATGCGCATACAGATAACGTTGGAAGCGATAGCTACAATATGAAGCTTTCACAGGACAGGGCAAATTCTGTTGTGCAGTATTTGGTGCAAAAGGGTATTGGGCCGACAAAGCTTATCCCACAGGGATTTGGCGAATCACAGCCGGTGGCTGCTAACGATACCGAAGAAGGCAGAGCATTGAACCGCAGGGTTGAGTTTAGATTGAGAAAGAGCAATAACGAATAATGTAATCATTTAAGAATATTGTGAATTTCCCCTTTAGCGGTTATGGAGGATGAAGAAACTTAAATTTTTATTTGCTGTTATGTTATTGTAGTTATGAAAATTTCAATATCAATACTTTTAATTTCCCTTGCTATACTTTATAATATTAGTTTTGCGCAGCGTGATTTAGAAACAATAACTTCCGAAGAAGAGCTTAAGCAATTCATATATTTAACAGCCCCGCAGGAAGATGCTTTTGTTGCTGTCCAAAGGCTTGCAAAGTCTTATATTGATAAAAAAAACTGGGAGGGTGCGGTAAAAGTTTTTCAAAACTACAGGGAATGGTTCATAGATGACGTTGTAAGAACGGATAAAATCATTGAACTTTTGCAGGCACCTGAGCAAAACCTTAAAGTAACTAACATTGAAACAGTTAATTCTCAAAAGGGTGAATATTTTCCAACAATTACAATTGACGGGAAGACAATGTATTTCACTCTATCTGAGGGAACAAGAGGCGGAGAGGATATCTATTATTCCCAGCTGATAGCCAGTACGTGGATAAAGCCTAAAAATATGGGAACGCCTTTCAGCACAAAAGAAAATGATGCTGTCAACAGCGTATCCGCCGATGGCAATACTTTAGTTTTGTTCGGAAGCTATAAGGGATTTATTGGAGGAGGGGATAATTATTACGTTGAAAAAACTGCAAGCGGATGGAGTGAAATTAAACCATTTTCCAAACCGATAAATTCCGTTTACTGGGATTGCGACGGATTTTTTACTGCCGACGGTAAAGCCTTCTTATTTACTTCCGATAGAAAAGGGAATGTTGGAGAATTTGTCAAAGGAGGACAGTTTTATCACGGTGAATACGAAGGAAATACTGATATATGGGTTTCGGTTAAAGCAGATTCAGGATGGTCAAATCCAATAAATCTGGGCACCACAATTAATACTCCTTTTTCAGAGCGTTCACCTTTTCTTCATCCAGATGGGAAAACATTGTACTTTTCTACAGATGGCCATTACGGTATTGGCAGCCTTGATGTATTCAAATCCGTGCGGCTTAGCGATACTTCATGGACGCAGTGGAGCGAACCGGTAAATCTTGGAAAGGAGATCAACACCAGCGGATACGATGTTGCCTACAAAATAACTACAGACGGGGAATACGCCTATTTTGCATCGGATAGGCCGGGCGGAAAAGGCAGCTATGACATTTATTCGATCAAGCTGCCTGAAGAAGCTAAACCGGAAAAAAGAGTAGTAACAATAACGGGAAAAGTAACGGATGAAAAAGGCACTCCCCTTGAAGCAAGCTTAAAATGGTCTGATCTTGGGTCAAACAAAAATATAGGTGAGCTGAAATCTGACCCCATGACCGGCGAGTATATTATTACGCTCCCAAACGGAGCTTTATACAGTTACTTTGCCGAAAAAGCTGGTTATTATTCAGTATCAAATACTATTGACTTATTAACACAAAATTCTTACAACGAGCTCGTTGTTGATATAGTATTAAATTCGATTCTCTCGCTGGAAGATAAATCAATAAAGCTCAATAATATTTATTTTGATTTTGATAAATATGAATTAAAGTCCGAATCATTTATCGAACTTGAAAGAGTATACAAATTCCTTACCGATAATCCTTCAGTTAAAGTGGAAATTTCTGCTCACACAGATGCAAAGGGGAGCGATGAATACAATATGCAGCTTTCGCAAAAACGTGCCGAATCGGTAGTGAGCTATCTTATTTCAAAAGGAATCGATAAAAATAGATTAATAGCAAAAGGATACGGTGAGTCACAGCCCGTAGCTGATAATGAAACCGAAGAAGGCAGGACGGCAAACAGAAGAGTTGAAATGAAGATAGTGAAATAAGTTAAAAGCCTACAAAGTACATAAGATAGTACATAAGGTTTATAAGGTAGAAAGACAAACCCACTACAATTTTAATCATGTCTTTGATTATTCAAATGGATACTTTTTTTGAAGAAGCGGGATGTTCATCCCCCCTTAATTAAGGAGGGACTAAGGGGGGGTTCTGCATCCAGATTATGCGACCGCACTACGTTATAATTTTTATAATTTCTATATTTGTAACGATGAACTATACATTAAACTCAAAAATAAACCTTTCATTATTATATTTTGTTCTTGTAGCTTTAATAGGCGCTTATTTGAGATTGGTATTTGTTGCTGACCCGGGTGTGTTAAATTTCCAGTATATCCTGCATTCACACTCTCACACAGCAATTTTAGGTTGGGTGTATAATATCTTATATCTGGCCATACTGTTCTCATTTCTGCCGGAACATGTAAATTCCAAAAAATACAATCTAATTTTCTGGCTGACACAAATTTCAATCGTAGGAATGCTAATTACGTTCTCCATCCAGGGTTATGCTGCTTTTTCAATTGCATTTTCAACTTTTCATATTCTGCTTTCGTATGTGTTTATTTATTGCTTTATTAAAGACACAAGAAAAAATTCTGTTTTAAGCGATTCGGTATCTTTAAAGTTTATTTACGGTGCGTTGTTTTTTTTATTCCTATCTACATTCGGTCCGTGGGGGCTTGCTGTAATTATTGCGAACGGTTTAAGCGGAAGCGATTTGTATAAACAGGCAATTTATTTTTACCTTCATTTCCAATACGACGGGTGGTTTATATTCGCCTTAATTGGTCTATGGTTATGGGTAGTTGAAAAAACCCTGAATGAATCCGATAAAAAAGCTCTTAAGGCGGCATTTTATATATTATTTATTTCAAATATTCCTGCTTGCTTTCTTTCACTTCTTGGTTTCGAAATAAGCAGTCTCTTGCGGATGCTTGCACTGGCAAGTGCTTTGGGGCAGCTTGTAGGTGCAAAACTCCTCTACAAATTTTTATTTGCATCAGAAAAAAATATATTTAACAATGTTAACTCGTTGAGCAAAAGATTATTCAAATTTAGCTTTCTTTTATTATTTGTTAAATACATGCTACAATTAATTTCAGCTTTGCCTGTTATTGGCCGGCCTGCATTTGTAAGCAGGGAAGTTACTATCGGCTACATTCATTTAATTATGCTTGGCGTTATTTCATTGGGTTTGCTTGGATGGCTGGGATATAATAATCTGATTATTTTAAGCAGCAATTTAATCAGGGAGGGATTAAAAATGTTTTTGTTCGGGTTTGTAATAAGTGAAATACTTTTATTTTATCCTGCACTGGTGCTCTGGTTCCAAGCTCCCGCCATCCCTCATTATTATATCACCTTGTTTGTTTTAACATTATTTATGCTGGGAGGGGTTGTTCTAA
>DASXTZ010000518.1:0-1966 GCA_036505135.1 Ignavibacteria bacterium | reverse complement strand
GAAACAGGCTGTATACCAATTAATCCATTCAGGTTAGCCGTATATATTTCCTGGTTCGGTGTTCCTGCTCTGTCATCCGTCCATACCGGAAAAACCTTTCCGTTAAAAGCATCGATTCCTATATAATCGCCATAGCGGACGTCACCGTTAGGCTGAATAGCCGGGAATGATACATCACTTAGCCTGTTGTTTACCCAGGTAGTACCCTGGTTTGTTGAATAGGCTATCCATGAATTTACCTGGGAGGCTCCAAGCCTTGTATCGAAATAAACCACAAAAAGATTGCCGTTTGTATCGCATTGAATTGCCGGCCAATACTGGTTTAATGTTGTGACATCGTTTACCTGAACAGGAGTTGAAAGCCAATTCAGGCCTCCGTTGGTTGAGCGCTGGAAATAAACATCAGAATTCCCTCCTCGTGCATCATCCCAAACAACGTAAACATTGCCTCTTGAAGGACGATTTGAATAATCACAGCAAATAAACGGAAAGCCATTTGTGGAAGCCACACTGTTTAGCTGGAAATCCGTGCCGAAAGTTAACCCTCCATCGGTCGAACGGTCAAATCTTGTCCCTCCGGCATCCCATACGACATAAATCTGACCGCCTGTACCTGAACATATATTCGAACCTGTTCCCCCCGTAGTAAAGGAAACAGGTGCAGACCAGTTCAATCCCCCGTTTGTAGATTTAGCAAAACGTATGGCTCCCCCGTTTGTATTTGTAGAGGTCATGAACAGGTTGTTATAAGTTGCATTTGTAGCAACAGGATCGCAAAACATCCATTCTTTATCTTCACCGCCTCCGCCTGCACTTGCTATGCCAACAGAATAAAATACGAATGTCTGTCCGCCGTTAGTCGATTTATAAACAATCTGGTCCCGATTTTCAGGGAAATTGTTCTGCTTCCTTGAAGTACTTGATAAATAAAAATTACCCTGAGCATCGCTGGTCAGAACAGGGTCGCTTTGGCTAACATAAGTTGGACTCGGATCCGGAAGCAATTGTGATGCTGCCCAGGTTAATCCTGCATTTGTAGAATAGGTATATCCGATTCTTCTGATAATAGTACCTGAATAACCGAGCCTGAAGTCACGCCATGCAGCAACAATAATATTGGGGTTAACACGGCTTATTCTTACAGAAGGCTCGTTTTGAGGTGCTGGAGCATTGCCGCTTAAATTAATATTTGTGAACAGCGGGTTATCATATTCACCCTGTATATAATATGGGGTATTGCTAGCCTTGGGCTGCGTTGCTATTGATTCCTGACTTGCGGCAGAAATTGTAAAAAATAACAATAAAAAAACTGGTAAAAATAATCTCATCATCATTGGTTGGATTAATTATGGATAAGATAAATATAATTGAATATCAATTTAAAAAATAAGTAAATTATTTTATTACATTAATAAATATAGTTAACTAATTTTATCACTAAAAGCATTCATAGCATGAAAATAAAAGTTCGCAGGGCAAAAAAATCGGATTTTGAGAGGGTTTTTGATTTAATTAAGGAGCTTGCACACTTTGAAAAACTTAAACCCCCATCCCGCGCCGCTAAAAAAAGACTTTTTAATGATGCTTTTAATAAGAATCCGCTATACTTCATACTAGTTTCTGAATTAGGTAAGAATATCACTGGCTATGCTTTCTATTTTTTTACATATTCGTCATTTTTGGCAAGAAAAACTCTGTATCTGGAGGATATTTATGTCACGCAGAATGTAAGGTCAAAAGGCACAGGGCAGGCATTCTTTAAAGAGCTTCTTAAAATTGCACAGAAAGAAAAATGCGGCAGAATGGAATGGTGCGTGCTTGACTGGAATAAAAATGCTATTAAGTTTTACGATAAGCTTGGAGCAAAACCATTACAAGACTGGATTTACTATAGGTTAACTCTCAATTCTTAATAATATGAAGTGCATCAACTATGTGATGTGCACAATCACTGATGGTACACTCC
>DASXTZ010000517.1:0-3959 GCA_036505135.1 Ignavibacteria bacterium | reverse complement strand
GCCCCCAACAAATTTGTTTTCTTTTGCAAGTGAACCTATCCACTGGCTCCATTTTGCCATGTGCTGGTTTCTTTTTTCTTCCGAAAGGTCCTGCATTTCGCCGCCTCTGAATAACAAAAGATAGTCTTTCATAATGTTTTTGTTTTAATTTATTAAAAATTGTTTACATTATTAAGACGAATAGGAGCAGGATTGTAGGACACTTTGTTTAATTAGCACTGGTTCTTACCTCAACAATTCCCTTAATGTTATAAATGGGGCATTCTTTTGAAATTTCAACGGCTTCATTCATAGTTTCTGCCTGGATTATAATGTAGCCTCCTACGATTTCTTTGGACTCAATATAGGGACCATCCGTAATGACCCTGCCAAAATCCGCTACAGTTTTTGCATTATCTCTGCTTAACCTGTCCCCAAATTTGTATCTGTTCGCATCTGAAAGCTTTTTTATCCACAAGCTCCATTTCTCCATTAGCTTCTGCATTTCTTCAGGTGAAAGCTTTTGCAATTCGCTTTGCAGGCTTCTAAAAAGAAAAATAAAGTCTTTCATTTTATTTAGGTTAGTTATTCAATAGTTGTATAACTATTAACGATTGAAAATGCATAAATAGGACACTATTTTAATTTTCGTTCAATAAAGCATAATGCAGATGGTCTTCCCATTTTCTGTTTATTTGTAAATAATTCCGGGAATATCCTTCAAGCTTGAAACCAAGCTTTTCAACTACTTTTATTGATGCTGTATTTGCAGGAATTATATTGGCTTCTATTCTATGAAGCTTAATTTCATCAAACACATATTCAATTCCTCTTTTTATTGCTTCAGTCGTATAACCCTTTCCGTTTTCTTTTTCATCTGTCCTATATCCAAGAAAACACGATAGAAATGGTCCTTTAATGATATTAGAAAATGATACAGTACCTATGATCTTATTCAAGTCATTCTTTATAAAAACACCAAACTTAATTTGTTTGCCTGCTTCTGTTTCCTTTTCCATTGCTTTCAATCGTTTCCTATGAGATTCTATATCAAAATAATCTTTCTCATATTTGGGACTCCATCGTTTAAAGAACTCTGCATTGCGAACAAGAAAATCATAATAAAGTTCACAATGTGATGTATCTATGGGAATAAGAAAAAGTCTTTGGGTTTCGAACTTAATGCTCAATTGTAACGCATAATTTGTTTTATGGAAAGAATATGAATTAAAAATGCAAATGGGACAATAAATGCAGGCAGCCAAACAAATGGAAAATATGCGGGGAGCGTATTTGCAGGCTCATTAAAAAATTGTCTGAAAGGCATAGGTGCTGAGAGAAAAGATATTATAACTATGTTTGCAAGAAGAAGCGAACCTGCAAAATTCCACAATAGGGGAACTATCTTTGGCCATTTTTTTTCATTGAACGAGTAATAGGCAATAATTGGTGCGCTTAATCCTATCAGTATATCATAATTGAGTCCCTCAAATGTCATCTGCACGGGTATCGAGCCGTTCTTGTACATCAGCCATAAAAAAACCTCGACTAAAATTCTGAATGATTGAACATAAATCAGCCAGCCTGCAGGCATGACTTTTAAAATGTTGTTTACTCTTTCCGAGTTGCATAAGTATATTAAGGCAAGAACGGCAGGAATTATTATTACCATCATTTTAGGCGGGGTTGTATTAAAATCGAGTAATGTTCCTATAAAAGCAATAACAGAAGTTATTATAAGCCACGCAATAATCGAAATCATTGTTAATAAAACATACAATCTTTTCTTTGCAGTATTTATGTAAGCATAATTTACAGCATAAAATATGAATATTAAAATTAATGCTGCAATGATTATAATAAATGCGGAAAGATAAATTGGGATGTTGGGATTCATTGCTGTAAATTGTTATAAGGAACTTCGTCAATTGAAGTATAAACAGGCAGCCTTTTGATTTCAATAATTTCTCGTTCCTCATCTGCTCCGGGAGAGCTGCCTATTATTAAAATGGCATCACATTTTTCAACAATAGCAAAAGATATTTTATTAATTACTTCACTAGGGGGAAAGCTTTCAAGTTTTTTTGATATTGCCAGTGCAGCATTAACGCCAATTACTGGAATATGCCCTTTCATATAAATTTTTGCAGCTGCCCCGTTCATTGCATCAAGATTTGCGGCACGTTTCTCTTCTGAATCTGCTGAATACGGCCCGGCTACTGCAATTAACATTTATATAGAATTTAATTTTATAAGCTAATACTCCTTAAAATAAGTATACCATATCGGCACCCACTTGCTATCAACATTTATATAGAGCCGCACAAATACTTCCACAGGCCTGGTATTTTTAATATCCATGTACCAGAATCCATCAAGTATTTTATCTCCATCCAGGTCGATTCCTGTGCCTTCAATGTCGCTGTCATCTGTAGTTTCAAATGATGTTCTAAAAGACTGCGGCTGAAGGTTAAAGGGGAGGTCATAATTGTTTTCATTAAGCGGAATAATGGAAAATACCATTATTGGATTGGAAAGAATATATTTTAAGTCCGTACTTTGTTCTTCATCGTAATTTTTTCTGAGCGAAGCGGGCTGCGGAATTGCATAAGGGTATTTAGAACCATACTCTGATTTATAGCTGCATTCCCAGAATTCATAATAGGTATCGAACTTTGTTTCGAAAACAAAGTTTTCATCATAAATATAATATGGTATTCCTGAAAACCATCTTATAACCCGCAGATTCTCTTCCTTCACGATATATTCGGTTGAATCGATTACAGCAAATTGTAGATTTTGCTCTTTAGTTTTATAGCGCAGAAACTTCAGCAGGCTGTAATCGCAATCTTCGATAAAAAGATAAGTAGAATCGATATGCGTTAAAAATATGTAAAGATTTTTTATATTCTCGGCCGTAAACAGTGATGCGGAAGTTTTTTTGAACTTTGGATTATTTTTCAGCTCATGAAGGATGGTTGATCTTCCGGTAAGGTCATCTTTGCAAACTATTGTAGTTTTAGCGACAAGCGGCTTTTGCAGGCTTGCATCACCTTCGGGGAAAGCAGGAGTTGTGCCCATTTGAGCAAAAGTGATTGAATAAATAAATGATGAGATGAAAATAATGATTTTCATATTATCTGATTTTTGGATATCCTACCATATACATGACTATATTTGCGAATTTACCTTTAATTTCACCTGCATTCCACACATAATTTACGGCACCGGTTTCATTTGCCATTTTCAGCATATCTTTCGGTGTATACATCCTTAATATTGATACAAGCCCGTCCCATGTAGTCATTACGGGGACCAGAGGAATGATATAAGTTAAAAATAACCTGCTCAACCTGAATGGCTTCATGAAAGGAGTGATAAGCAAAAAAATAAATGGTGTAAAAATTAATATTGCTAAAAAATCAAATATTGTTTTGCCTGCTCCTTCAAAAATACAGATCGGAGTTTTTTTATTGGCGGCATTTTTTAAAATCTCTTTTGCTTCATATGGTTTAAAATGGTGGTATGATGAAAACATTGTTCTGATTCCTTTGAGATGTCCGGGAACATGCATGGCATCAACTGATTCCTTAATATAATCTAACCCTTCATTTGAATTATTTCGAAGCATTTCAAACGATTCTAAATTTGGATATTTATCGCTTAATGTGACTTTTATTTCCTTACCCGTTAATTTTGATAATTCCTGCTGAACAAGGTCGATTCCGCCGCCGCTTCCGGAGCATAGATCTAAAATCTCATCCTTGCCTGTTTTCTCCATCACCTCTTTAATAATTGGAACAGCAGGCTTATATATGCCCACTCTTGTAATTACGAATTGAAGGTAATCCGTCATATATTGCCTTATCAGCGCAGGGCACCACGATTGATCGGTGAATTCAAAGAAATGGATGTGCATAAAAGTTCAAATATAATTTTTTTTTGCCAATTATCTTATGCCTATTTTTTCTGATTTTTCC
>DASXTZ010000516.1:0-6117 GCA_036505135.1 Ignavibacteria bacterium | reverse complement strand
TACTTTATTAATTTTGATAATTATGTATGAAAGCATATCATCCAAGCTAGCCCCAAGTCATGTCTTTAGAAAAAGGCTGATAAGGGCCTCTATAACAAGCTGCATAATAATGGGATTTTCACTTCTTATCGGAGTTTTAGGTTACCGTTATTTAGCAAATTTGAGATGGGTAGATTCATTTTTAAACGCCGCAATGATACTTGGCGGCATGGGGCCCGTGGATACTTTATGCACCGATGGTGCTAAACTCTTTGCCGGTTTTTACGCTTTATTCAGCGGGGTAACATTTCTGGTTGGTATGGGCGTTATTTTAACACCAATGCTGCACAGATTTCTGCACAAATTTCACCTTGATTTAGATGATGAGGAAGATAAAAAGTAATGAAAGCTGTTTTATTTGACCTTGATGATACTTTATTTGACCATCGTCACTCGATGAGGACTGGACTGGCTGTCCTTCAAAAAAAATACGATTGTTTTTCAGAGCTTACATTAGATGAGTTTGAGCAGCAGCATATCAGGCTTATGAATGAAATACATTTAAGCAAAATTCTTAGAGGTGAAATTACGCTTGAAGAGGGCCGGGCATTGAGGTTTAAGAGGGCTTTTACATTATTTGGAATTAATGCCCCGGATGAGATTGCTAATGATGCAGCCGATTTTTACAGGAAAACATATTCATCGGTTACAAGATTAAAACCGGGGGCAGAGGCTCTATTAAAAGAAATTAAGAAGCAATATAAAACAGGTATAGTTACCAACAATTTGATAGAAGAACAGACAAGGAAATTAAAAGAATGCGAAATAGAACACCTTGTCGATGTAATGGTCACATCCGAAGAAGCAGGAGTAGTTAAACCTGATCCCTTAATATTCAACATGGCACTCGAAAGACTGGATTGCTCTGTTTCTGATGTTATAATGATAGGCGATTCATGGGAAGTTGATATTATGGGAGCGCACAAGCTCGGTATGAGATGTATTTGGGTCAATACGTATAATGAATACAGAATATGCGATGGTGTTGCGGTTGAAATAAGCTCTCTGGAAGATACAGCAAAGATATTAAATCTAATAAATAATCATAATGGTTAAACTATTATTACCAATTATATTAATTTTATTTTCTCAGCTCATGGCTCAATCAGTATTTGATAAATCTTCGCCGCTGGTTTCAACATACTCCATTGTAGCACGGGATTCTGTTACAGGCGAAATGGGCGTTGCTGTTCAATCGCATTGGTTTAATGTCGGTGCAATTGTGGGATGGGGGGAAGCGGGTGTGGGGGTAGTTGCAACACAGTCGTTTGTTAATCCTTCATTTGGCTTGCGGGGAATTGAACTGCTGAAACAGGGTAAATCGCCGCAGCAAGTGGTTGATGATCTTGTTGCATCTGACGAGGGGCGTGATTTCCGGCAGCTTGCTGTTCTGGATGCAACCGGTAGGACCGCTTCTTACACCGGCAGTAAATGCATATACGGAGCGGGAAACATTGCAGGAAATAATTATTCCGTGCAGGCAAATCTTATGTTAAATGATAAAGTTTGGGGTGCAATGGAGAAAACATTTAAGGAGACAACCGGCCCGCTGGCAGAGCGGATGATTTCCGCACTTGAGGCTGCACAGGAAGTGGGGGGTGATATCAGAGGTATGCAGTCTGCAAGTATAATGGTTTGGAAGGGGAAATCAACCAGCGAGCCATGGAATGATAAGCTTATCGATCTAAGGGTAGAAGATAGTCCAAATCCTGTTGCCGAATTAAAGAGAGTATTAAAAGTTCAGCGCGCTTATGAACATATGAATGCAGGTGACCTTGCAACAGAAAAAGGCGATATGAAGCTTGCAATGGATGAATATAATTCTGCTATGCAAATGTTTCCTGATAACCTTGAAATGAAATACTGGACAGCAGTAACTCTGGCAAACAATGGAAAGCTTAATGATGCTTTGCCATTATTCAAAGAAGTTTTCGAAAAAGATAAAAACTGGCTTGAGCTGACGCCGCGTTTGCCAAAATCGGATTTGTTAAAAGTTAGTGAAGAGGATTTGAAAAGGATACTTAGTTTAAAGTGAAAATCGAAACTTCCCAAGTCTTTAAGACTTCGGAAGTCTATTAAAATTTTTCTAATAAAAAATATATATTGTCCGATAATCTTTTAAATCAAAGTACTAACGGAGTCGAAGTCCAAAACCTTGGTCTATCAAACAGAGATATAACCAAAGGGGAAAGGCTGATGAAAAGAGACGGCACTTTCAACAGCCGCAGGGTCGGTTTGCAATTCCTGGAGACATTTAATTTCTATCATTACCTTGTAACTGTTTCATGGTGGAAGTTTTCGCTTATTATTCTTTCAGGATACATAGCCCTTAATTGTTTATTTGCTATTGTATATTATTTACTGGGAGTTGATACCCATTTGGTTGGAGTTATCGCTGCAAATGAAATTCAAAAATTTTTCGAGGCATTTTTCTTCAGCGCGCAGTCATTTACAACAGTAGGTTATGGCAGGATTAGTCCCGTTGGTTTTTGGGCAAGTTCAGTTGCCGCATTTGAATCACTTGTTGGCTTAATGTGCCTTGCCATAGCAACAGGCTTGTTTTACGGCAGGTTTTCAAGGCCTGTGGCAAAAATTTTATTCAGTGAAAAAGCGCTAATTGCACCTTTTGAGGATGTCACTGGATTTCAATTTAGGATGGCTAATAAAAACCGGAGCGAAATTATAGATGTTGAGGTTAGGGTGATGTTCAGCGTGATGGAAGTTATAGAGGGAGCGCCTTCGCGTAAGTTTTACAATCTAAAGCTTGAATACAATAAAATAAATTTCTTTTCCCTTGTGTGGACGGTGAACCATCCCATTAATGAAAAAAGTCCCTTATATGGGTTGACGAACACTGACCTGACACGGGGCCAAGCTGAATTCATCATACTTCTGCAGGGATATGATGATACGTTCAGCCAGAATGTACATGCAAGAAATTCATACCGGTATGACGAAATTGTGTGGGGGGCAAAGTTTACAAACATTTACGGCTTCGATGAGAAGAATAGAACCATAGTAAATTTGGATAGGATAAGCGAGTACAGGAGAAATCTTAATTAAATTTATCCCAAAAAGATGTCTGGTATAAAGTTTGCGTGCTGCTCTATGAGTCGTGGGACAAATTAACTATGTTATACGCATTACGTTAATTCTCTTGGATGCATTAATAAAAAAATATTTTCTCAACTTAAGTAAATTGATATGAGACCGCAATTTCTTTTAATCTCCATGGCTTTTCTCTTTATCTGTTCACCATCTAATTTGTTTGTACAGGAAAATAAGGATAATCAAAATCCTGATAAGAAAAAAATAGAAGGTTACATTAAAGATGAGATGAAGACTCAGCAAATACCCGGGCTTACATACGCCGTTGTCAGAAATGGAAAGGTAATTGATAGCGGAGCTTATGGACTGGCAAACATTGAATTGCAGGCTCCTGTTACATTACATACCCGGTTTGCTCTGGGATCAATAGGAAAAACCTTTACAGCAACAGGAATAATGATACTGGTAAAAGATGAAATGCTCTCTCTGGATGATCCTGTCAATAAATACATTGATTCACTACCTGATACCTGGGGCAGTATAACACTGAGGCATTTGCTTAATCACACGTCAGGGATAAGGGACTACATTGGAGATTTTCCGGGGTATCCTGTGATCCAGGGCAGGGACAGGAAACAGGAATATACAGAAGCGCAGATTATCCATATGGCTGCAGATGCGCCGCTGAACTTCGCTGCGGGTGAACGCTGGGCGTACAGCAATATGAATTTCGTATTACTGGGATTTATCATACATAAAGTATCAGGTAAACCTCTACCCGAATTCATTAATGAGCGAATATTCAGTCCACTGGGGATGTCAGAAACAAGGTATATCAGTGTGAGAGATATCATTCCCGGCAGGGCCACCGGCTACTTGCTTGATGACAATGGTAAAATTACCAACGGTATTTATGTTAGTACCTTTTTTTCATCAACCGGTGATATGGGTATTATAACTACTGCATGTGATATGGCAAAATGGAGCATCGGATTGAATAGTGGAAAAATTTTAGATAAAACAATTTTGAATCAAATGTGGGAACCTGCTAAGCTTTCTTCAGGAATGGAAGCAACAGGCCTTGGAGGAAGTAACTATGGACTGGGTTGGTTTCTGGATGACCATCGGGGTTATAAGGTAAGGGGGCATGGCGGCTCTTTTATTAATGGCTATACTTCAGATTTTCTTTATTTTGATGATTTTGATCTCTCAGTTATCGTGCTTACCAATCTGAATCCGACTGATGTTCATTGGATTTGTTTAAACATTGGCGGTTTTTTTGTTCCTGAATTATCAGGAATTGATAGAATAAAAGTTAATGTTGATGAAGAAGCAAATTCTGTTGACAGGGTTAGGAATTTCTTTGAAGAATTAGCAAATAATAGCTTGGATACATCCTTAGCAACGGATAATTTTATAAAGAGAATCAATCCAGTAACTGAGATAATCTTGAATCAGGATGCACCAACTTTTATCAGTTATGTTTCCTCTGATCGGCTGAAAGATAGAAAAGTAGAATGCTACGGAATACCGATACAAAAAATTAATTATTATCGGGTGCAGTTTGGGGGCGAAACTAACTACTTCGCTATCTATTTTACTGCTGAAAATAAAATTGCGGGTATGGTAGGTTATTAAATTTTATAAGCACGATGCATTACAGCAATGGGCGAACGTGGCAGTTGATTTTCGGTCCGAATGTTTAGTACCTTGCTTAAACTTTATTGTTATAGGGTAAGCGAGTTTAATGCTGTATAAATAGAAATGGAGCGAATATGGTAATGAGAAACTATCTTATTGATACTTTTAAGTTCAATGATTCCGCCAACAGGAAGCTTTTACCCAAAATTAATGAGCTTCCTGAGAAGGATGAATGCATCAAATTATTCAGTCACCTGATAAACTGCCAGTACAAATGGATGGCTGGAATTAAGAATGCGCCCAATGCCTCTGTGCTTGAGTGGTGGAATCCGGTTTATCCATTTGAACGGTTGGAAAGTGAGTGGCAAAGGAGCCTGGAGATATGGCTTGATTATCTTGCGGGTATGACTGATGAGGGCTTATCGGGCGAAATAATTATAAACAACTTTGATGGGGCAAGCTGGGCAGTAAAGCCGCAGGATATAGCTATTCAGCTTAATTACCATTCGATTCATCACAGGGCACAAATTCAATATTTGATAAGAAAACAGGGTGTAAAGCCTGACTTCCTTGATTATATCCGTGGTAGGTTCAGAAAAATTTAAATGTGATATGAAAAAAAGAATTTCCCTCCCGTCTTTGGTCCTGTGACCAACAGCAATAAGTGGCGGAAAAGGTATTTACTCGTCTAAAGTTACATATACTACAGGCTTTTTATATGCTTCAAGCTCCCTGAGCCGTGTCTTAATTCTTTCTGCCCAGAATTCACTTATACCTTCATCTGTGCCGGAGTTATCGGCATCAAACCAGTTTTGTTCAAGCTGTTCCTGGTAAGTAATCCGGTAGAACATTTTCTTTGCTTCATCCATTGAGCCGACATTAACCATCTCTTTCCTTAGTAAGCGTGCATAAATCTCGCAAATATCATAGTGTCCCTGTTCATGTTTAAGTGAAGCAGTATCACCTTCTGCTCTTATCCATGAATTTTCAGGGTACATTGTTGCATATACCCTGAACTTCGCTAAACTGTTCCTGACTTTTTGCTGGACCAAAATAGTTTTTGTAATCTTGGCCAGAACGTCCATATCGGGTAAATTGTTGTATTTCTCATCCTTGGCTGCATTACCTTTAAAGTCTTCAAAGGTTAATGTTTTGTGGTTGGTCCATAAGACCCTGTCTATTTTATCTTTGCCTTCCGTGGCAAAGCTTACCTGCAGCCTGCCCGCAACAAGCGCAGCCAGTAAAAGTTTTCTGATTTGTCTCATCATCATTTTTGCCCGACTTAACTGGCGAATTTCCTGCAATTGATAACTATCTTCAGGAAAAAAAAGTTACTAGTCTTGCTTCGTCAAAAATTCTTTTTGCTTTTAAAATTTATAAGTATTAATT
>DASXTZ010000515.1:0-1751 GCA_036505135.1 Ignavibacteria bacterium | reverse complement strand
CCAGGGAATTATCTATATAGAAAATGATAATGATTCGCTTGCATTAATGGATCTTAATAAAGTTATTGAGCTGGATTCTACTAACATTGAAGCTTATGGATACCGCGGAAATATTTATTTGAATAAAGATCAGTATGATCTTGCAGAAGTAGATTTAAAGAAAGCTGTTGAGCTTAAACCTAATGACAAGCACGTACAGTACACAATGGGCAATTATTATCTTATGAAAGAGATGTTTAACGATGCTATCGCTTTTTATAATAAAGCTCTTGCAACTGATCCTAACTTTAAAATCGTACTTGAAAACCGGGGAATTGCATATTACAATCTCGGATTCTACAGGCAGGCTGCAATAGATTTTGATAATGCAATGAAGTATAACCCTCAGCTGGTTGAAAAGCTTAAGCCTCTTTATATTGATGCAAAGTTAAGGGCAGGCATTTGAAGTTTTTTCATGAGCTTTTTTAATGAAAGCATTAGAAAAAAAACATATAAATGCAGTTTTCGTAGCTGCATTTATAATACTGGTTGCTGTTAATATTGTTACATATTTAAATATAAGGCTTCATCTGGATGATGAAGCTGTTATAAACTATGCCTTTACTGCAATTCAGATTTCCGAGTCTCTTCTATCTGATATAACCGAAGCCGAAACAAGCAGAAGAGGTTATTTTATTACAAATGACATGTTTTTTCTTAAGCAACATTATTCAGCTATTAACGATGTCGATTCTGTTTTTAAAATTTTAAAAAACGAGGTTAAAAAAAATGACAGGCAAATAGATATGATTGATAGCCTGGGTTTTTGGATCTCTAACAGGAAATATATATGGAAGGAATCAATAGTAACACAAGAGACTAAAGACCTTAGGGACCAGATAAGCTTTACAACAAAAGGAAGGGAAGTGCAAGAACGGATAAAACTATTAATCTCAAGATTTCAGGAAGAGGAAAGAAATATACTAAACCAAAGATTAAAAGAAGCTGATACAAGCGCATCCTATACCTTAATTAGCCAGATTTGCGGTTCAATTATAGCGTATATTTTATTGATTACGGGGGTACTGGTACTTAATAAAAATATTTCGAAAAGGAAGCTGGTAGAAGACAGCCTATGGGAAAGCCGAAACTGGTTTGAAACAACGCTTCAAAGTATTGGTGATGGTGTAATAGTTACCGGGAAGGCCGGGGAAATTGTATTTATGAATAAAGTTTCTGAAAATGTAACAGGCTGGAAAGAAATCGAAGCAAAAGGATTAATTCTTGACCATATTTTTAAAGTAGTTGATGAGAAAACAGGAGTTAAACCGAAAGAACTGGTCAATATTATTTTTGATGTTCCACTAACAGGTAAGATTATTGGCGGAGTTCAATTAAAGCCTAAAAAAGGCCTTTCTATCCCGATAGAATTTAGCGCTTCAAGTCTGATTCAAAACCAGGAAAAACCCATAGGAAATGTTTATGTATTCAGGGATATATCAGAAAGACGTAAAGCCGAAAAAGAATTGCTCGATAACAAGAAATTTATTCAGAGAATTGCAGATTCAATTCCCAGTATAATTTATTCTTATAGCCTGAAGGGCCCGCAGCTTAAGTATGTAAATTATAAAATAGTTGATTTGCTTGGGTACTCTCCTACCGAGGCTATGAGAGTTAAAATAGATTTTTTCAGCAAGCTTATTCATCCGGATGATTTATCACGGCTTTTAAGCCGGTATAAAAAATTTTTAAATGCAAATGACAGCGAGACC
>DASXTZ010000514.1:0-3071 GCA_036505135.1 Ignavibacteria bacterium | reverse complement strand
GAACCATTATGGAAGACAGCAAACGAATTGCTGTTGATAACGGCAAGTATTACATCCTCTGGGGGATACTAGTATCTTTAGGCATAATAGGCAACTATATTCTGATATCACTTGATACAAGAGAAGGCAGATATTACATGTATATGTGGTTTATTTTGGTAGTTGGGGGTTTTGCAGCTACTACAATAATGAAAATGAAGGAAATTAAAAAAGCAAAGGTTTACACATTTGCCGGGAAAATTTTGAGCTCTCTGTGGTTAGCCGGAGGAATAACAATGTCTATGGTCGCTTTTGTAGGCCCCGCATTTAATGCTTACCATTATGTTTATATTAATCCCATTATATCGCTGGTTCTTGGGGTTACTTATTATGTAAGCGGTGTAATTCAGCAGATTAAATGGCTGCAGCTCATTTCTCTTGGATGGTGGGCAGGGGCTATCGTGTTATTTGCGTTTCCGGGCATACACAGCTATCTTTTATTTGGCTTAATGATTGTTTTTCTTCAAACAATACCGGGTATTGTAATGTACAGAAAATGGAAAAAAGAAATGAAGGTTTTGGGCGAATCTGAATAAATGGATAACTTTAATTACCATGAAATAGATGATGTGATCCATTCGCGGATTAGAACTGCAATAATGGCAGTGCTTATATCTGTTGAAGAAGCTGAATTTACTTTCATCCGTGATAAAATAAATGCAACAGACGGCAATTTAAGCGTCCATCTGAAAAAGCTTGAAGAACATGATTATATTTCGGTAAGAAAAGAATTTGTTGATAGAAAACCTTTAACGAGATACAAAATAACGGAAAAAGGCAGAAAGGCTTTCGAAGATTATATAAAAAAACTGGAAAGCATAATAAGAAAGCAATAATAAAGAAATAAATAATTATTAAATTATATAAATTTAGCATAAAAAAAATGGAAAACACTGAGCAGCAAATAGACGAAAAACTCTGGAAAATTGCAAAGCGAAGAGCTGAATTTAAAAGACACTTATTAATATACATTGTAATTAATATTTTTCTTTGGAGTATATGGCTCGTTACTGGTTTAATGAGAGGACATCTTAGCTATCCCTGGCCTGCCTGGGTTACATTCGGCTGGGGTATAGGCGTGCTTTTTAACTATATCGGAGCATATACCGGCTTCAAGGATTCATTAACCGAAAAAGAGTATCAGAAACTTGTAAATAAACAAACGGGTAATATTTCATGAAATTTTTTATAGCATTTTTATTATCAATTGCATTCATTTTTTCCGCAAGAGCTCAGGATACAAAAATTTACGGCAGGATAACCGATAAAGAATCAAAGCCGTTAAATGGCGCAAATGTGGTTATTGAAGGCACTATTGACGGGGCAACTTCAGATTCAACCGGATATTATGAATTTGAAACATCAAAAACGGGTTCACAAACATTAATATTTACTGCGGTTGAATTCAACGAACGAAAATTGCCGGTAAATATCGAATCGGGCAAAAGCATCGAGGCAAATGCCAAACTAAATAAATCAACTGTCGAAACAGAGGAAATAATTGTAACTGCAAGCTCATATACCTCAGGACAGCAGTCGCAGGTGACAATAACCCCGCTTGAGATAGTGCGCATACCCGGTTCTGATGGTGATCTTTACCGTGCTATTACAACATTTCCGGGTTCAAACCAGGTTGATGAGGGAAGCAGGATTACTGTTCGCGGCGGTGATGCCAATGAAGTATTAACAGTTTTAGACCAGGCATCACTTTACCACCCGTTTATTTTTGACGATGACTTTAATACTTCTTCATATACCACAATTAATCCCTGGGGTTTACGCGGCATTAATTTTTCAAGCGGAGGATTTTCTGCAAAGTTCGGAAATGCACTCTCAGCAGTTCTTGACCTGAAATCCTACGAGATGCCGCAGGGGACGGGTGCATTTTTATGGCTGGGACTGGCAAATGTAGGTCTTTCAGGTGTGTATCTTTCAAAAGATAAAAAATTTGGTGCCACAATGGATATAGGTCAAACTATTCTTGAGCCGTATTTTAGAATTAACGGGTATTTGCTGGATAAGTATGACCCGATTCCATTGGCGCGCGGTGTCGGGGGAACACTTTCTTATAAAACAGGCTCTACAGGATATATAAAGGCTTACTTTGATTACAGCGAAGATAGAATTGGGATACGAAATACAAGCCCTTCATTTGACGGATATTTTAATTCAAAGGCTAAAACATATTTTGGTAACATTAAATTTTCAAGCGGATTGGGGTCAAAAACATTTTTAAGCGCCGGGCTTTCTTACAGTAATCATAAAGATGAAATATCTTACGGAATTTTAAATACAACGAGCAATGAAGTTTACTCAAAGCTGCGCGCAGATTTCACCTATAAGTACAGCTCAAAAATAAATATTAACACCGGAGCTGAATATGAATATAATGAAGATAATTTTGATGGAACAATTCCACTTTTAGGTTATGATTTGAGGCTTGACGCGCCAAACCTGAAAATTAGCTCAAAAAATCATACCGGCAGAACCGGGGTGTATGTTGAAGCAGAAATTAAGCCTGTGAAGAAATTTTTTATTGTAGCAGGCATAATGAACGATTATCACACATTGTCAAAAAAAACTGTTTTTGATCCACGGATATCTTTAGGATTTAAGGTAGCAAAAGATATGATTATTAGGGGCGCGGCGGGTATTTACCACCAGTTCCCAAGACTCCAATATTATGCTCAAAGCGTTAATTATGATCTGAAGCCCGAGCAGTCAACTCATTATATTCTTGGATATGAAATTAATAAAATGGATGGGTTGTTCCTTTTTAGAGTAGAAGGATATTATAAAAATTATAAAAATCTTGTTTTGCGCGATACAAATACTTTTTTATACAGCTCAAACGGGAAAGGTGTTGCAAAAGGGATTGATATCTTTCTTAAATCAAGGGTTACAAATAAATATTCCGCGTGGATATCATATGCATATACCGATTCAAAAAGAAGCCAGTATGAAAACCAGAAAGAGGTTTCGGCAGCCTATGACATTACACACAGCCTAACCTTAGTTGCAAGTTATAACAT
>DASXTZ010000513.1:0-2704 GCA_036505135.1 Ignavibacteria bacterium | reverse complement strand
GGAAAAATTATCCAATGAATAGTAAAGGAATACACTGTTACAAATACTATTCCAACAAGGGTAGTATACACAATATTGATCGAAGCAGAAAGCAGCCGTTCAACGTCAGCACGCACTTTTTGAAGGATGCCAAGGGTTTCGCCGCTCCTTTTATCTTCAAATACCTGATAGGGCAGCTCAAGCGAGTGCCTTATCCCGTCTGCATATATAGAGGCGCCAAGCTTTTGGGTTATAAGGTTGATATAATAATCCTGAAAATTCTTAGCTACCCTGGAAACAAAGGCAGAGCCGACCCCAAGTGCCAGCAGCAGCCCTACCCCCTGAAAGAACTGAGATTCAGTATATTTATCGAATTTTGTGGCATAATCATCAATTATATACCTTAAGATTATAGGATCCACCAGGGAAAATACCTGGTTAACGGCTGCCAGAACCAGAGAAAGGATTACAAGCACCCGGTATTTCTTCAGGTATGAAAGAAGCAGTTTCATTCAGATATTATAAAATAAAAGAACAATTTTAATAAATTAATATTTATCATAAAAGGTATAGACAAATAATTTTTATCAAATAGTTATTTTTGATTTTACTAATAATTTGTTATTTTTGTACAGCATATCTAACTAAACATTTAATAAATAAAATACTAATCTCATGACAAGAGAAGAACTAATTGCTCAAATAGCAAAAGACGCAGGCACAACAAAAGTTAGTGCTAAAGCTGCATTAGACTCGTTTATCAGCAGCGTTACAAAAAGCCTGAAAAAAGGCAGCAGGGTTTCGCTTGTAGGATTTGGAACATTTTCAGTTTCAAAAAGAGGAGCAAGAACAGGAAGAAATCCGCGCACCGGTGCTTCAATAGAGATCCCCGCAAGAAAAGTTGCCCGCTTTAAAGCAGGAAAAACTTTAGCTGATGCAGTAAACAGATAAGCTGCAGTTTTCATTAATGAATTAGGACGGTTATTGTACCGTCCTTTTTTTTATTTTCCCAATAAAAAAATAATTGGATTTTTCCCCCATACAATTTTTGATCTTTTCCATGAGTGTATTGGTTTTGTTTCGATAAGCTCATCATTCATAGTTATATTTTTTGCGATACACAGCTTTAACGAAGGATTGCAAACCGATAAAATATCCTCAACCAGCCGGTCATTTCTCTGGGGAGCTTCAATGAATATTTGGGTCTGGTTTTCGGTGTATATTTTTTTCTCAAGTTCCTTGATTTTTTTCAGTCGTGGATTTTTCCCAATTGGCAGGTAACCGTTGAAAGAAAAATTCTCTGCATTTAACCCTGATGCAATTAATGAAAGCAAAATTGATGACGGCCCTACAAGAGGAACAACTTTTATGTCCATTTCATGTGCAAGGGATACTATTTCTTCCCCCGGATCGCCGATGCATGGCATTCCTGATTCACTCATTAAGGCCATATCATTTCCTTCCATAGCGGGTTTCATGTAATCATTCAGGTTCTTCTCCTTCCTTTTTTTGCTATACTCAAAAAAGTGAAGGTCATGTAAAGACTTATCCAGCCCGGAACTCTTTAGAAAAGAAATTGCAGACTTGACATTTTCGACTATATAGTAATCTATCTTATTAATAAGCTCTAAGTTACCCTGCGGCACAGAATAAGTTAAGCTTCCTCCGATTGTTACAGGTATTAAATATAATTTACCTTTTTGCATTATTATATATGGCTTATATTTGCAGTTATGATTTTACTTATCAGACTTATGTTAGCAGTAACACTATTTTCGTGTAATTTAAACAAGTCAAATTACACAAATATTGATTCAAATAAAAACACCTTAAGTTATTCCACAACCAAATTCAGGACTTCGATTCCCGATGGACTTAAGAAGCTCGTAACAGCATACCCTGATTTTCTCGATTCCGCCAATGAGAATAACCTGTACTGGAAAGACGGAACAGTTATGCAATACGATGATGGTATCGCAGGCAAATCGCATGATGAAAAGCTTGATTCACCCGATCTTGAGGATATGATGTCGCAAAAGTACACAGCAGGAAACGGCTGGGATTCACCGCCCGCGGAAAATTTTGAACCCGGAAGGATACGGTATGAGCCGTTCTTTAAGAAAATGTATGGATCAAGCTCTGGCGATGTGAAGGAAAATCTTGTTACAGTTAGCTGGGTCCAATCAATATGTAACTGCAGTGTACAATTTACGTCTGTTAACGGAGCCGCAGATAAGCTGCAACAGGTATCAGATGAGCTTGAAAAGCTGCCGGGTGAGTTTCACAAATACTTAAAACGCACAGGCGGAACTTTCAACTGGCGTTACATTGCCGGGACAAAACGGCTTAGCAACCATTCTTTTGGTGCAGCTATAGATATAAATACTAATTATTCAAATTACTGGCAGTGGGATGGCAGCATGACGTGGAAGAACCAAATACCGATGGAAATTGTGGAAATTTTCGAAGAGCATGGCTTCATCTGGGGCGGCAAGTGGTATCATTTTGACACCATGCATTTTGAATACAGGCCGGAATTATTAATGCAGTAAAAAGTAAAAAGGCAAAAGTAAAAAATGTTGTCTTCAGTCTGCGTACTATGTTTCCAAAAAACCCAGGAATTTACGTTTTGCAACTGGCAGGATAGTTTCTCTGAATGGAAATGTTAATTCCGTTTCAAGGTAATATACTATTTGGTTTAGGATATCATCTGCAATTATATGAT
>DASXTZ010000512.1:0-15478 GCA_036505135.1 Ignavibacteria bacterium | reverse complement strand
TGAAGTTGGAGTGTTAAACATCCACGGCTCTGTGAACCCGAGGCTGAATGTTCTGTAAGTTCCGCTTGAACCAAAATCCCACTGGAAGCTTAAGATCTGTCCTGCGCCGCCTGAGAGAGGGTCGGCTATATCAAAATTATTGAAAACAAGCCCAACACTCCCCGAAAATCCATATGTCTGGCTGTAACCAACCGAGGCATTAAGCTGGTCGGAAGATTTTTCCTCTACTATATATATCATTTCAACAGTGCTGTCATTCCGGGGTGCAAATTCGTAGGTCATGGTTTCAGGGTTAAAGTAGTTAAGCGAAGAAAGCTGGCGCATGCTTCTTATCATATTGGTCTTATTAAAATACTGGCCGGGCAGAGTGAAGAGCTCCCTGCGCATAACTTTATCCTGTGTTTTTGTATTCCCGCTGAAGCTAATCACGCCTATCCTGTACTGCCTGTTCTCTGTAATTTTTATATTAAGGTCAACAACATCATTGCCAACTACTTCTTCTTCTACCTCAGCGTTAAAAGTTAAATAGCCGTTATCAAGATATAAAGATGCAATATCGGTCTGGCTTTCATTTCCTCTCAGGTTCTGCTGGAACTTCTTGGAATTATAAATATCACCCCTTTTAAAATCGAGCCTCCCAAGAAGCAATGTATCGGAATAAACTTTATTTCCTGTGAAGCGGATATTTCCAATCCTGAAACGTGCGCCTTCATTGAACTTAATGGTAATATTCACATTTTCCTTCTTATCAACATAATCAAGCTTATCTTCAATAATATATGCATCCTTAAAGCCTTTTTCCCTGTAGTATTCTGTAACAAGATTTTTATCGGTCTCATACCCTTTTCTGTTGAAGCGCGATTTATCCCAGAACTTCCACCACTTAACCTCCGATGTCTCTTCCATTGCGCCCTTAAGATCGCCGGAGGCAACCTTCCTGTTTCCCTCAAACTTAATTTTCTTTACGCTTATCTTTGTTCCTTCAACAATCTTAACCCTAAGCTGCGCCTCGTTATATGAATTAACAAACTGGTCAACTTTAATTTCAGCAAGAGGGTATCCTTCTTCGGTATACATCTTTTGGATATTATATTCGATGTCTTTTATTGTTTGGGGTGTTATAACCTGTCCCTTTGTTAAAGGTATTTTATCTTCAAGGTCTTTATCGTCAAACTCCTGGTTGCCCGAAAATTTTATATTATCAAGCTTTGGAAGCTCGGAAATTTTAATTACAAGGTAAGCGCCGTCTCCGATCTTTTTATCGATGTAAATTTCAATATCCGAAAACAATCTCATCTTCCACAGGTTTGAAATTGCCTCCTGTGTAGCTTCCGATGGAACCATTATTTCATCGCCAATCTTTAGTCCGCTGGCAGAAATAATTACACGCGAATCGTAAGACTTGTTGCCTTCGACTGCCATAGAAAGAATTTTATATGTCCGGGGTCCTTCCTGCTGGGAAAAAACATTTGTTTGTATCAGCAAAACAAACACAAAGAAGGCTGAACATGTTAATAAACGCTGGAATAATATCATGAAGCTTTCTTACTCGATTTAATTTGTTTTGTGGTCATACCATACCTTCTTTCTCTTGACTGGAATTCCCTTATTGAATCATAGAGGTCATTCCTTCTGAAATCCGGCCAGTACACTTTTGAAAAGTAAAATTCAGTGTAAGCGCATTCCCATAACAGGAAGTTGCTTATCCTGTAATCTCCGCCGGTTCTTATCAAAAGATCGGGTTCCGGTATGCCTTGTGTAACAAGATAATTAGAAAAAAGCTTCTCGTTAATTTCTCCTTTGTTTATCGTTCCTTTTTTAAAATCAGACGCAATTTCTTTAACAGCATTAAGGATATCCCATCTGCCGCTGTAGCTTAAAGCTAAAACTAAAGTCATCCGCTTATTGTTCCTTGTTTTTTCCATGGCATCGGTTAGTTCCTTCATCACCTGCTGCGGCAGAAAGCTCATATCGCCAATGGCCCAGAGCCTGACATTATTTTCATGAAGCTTATCTGTTTCATCACGGAGCGATTTTATCAGCAGCCTCATTAATATTGCCACTTCAGCCTTAGGCCTGCGCCAGTTCTCGGTTGAAAATGTATATAAAGTCAGATATTTAATACCCAACTGGCCGGATGATTCAACAATATCACGCACGGAATGAACGCCCTCTCTGTGGCCGAAAGTTCTTGGCCTCGATCTCTCCTCAGCCCAGCGCCCGTTCCCATCCATTATAATTGCAACATGATTCGGTATATTGCCTGCGTGTTTCAGCGCATCCTGGACACGTTTATCGGCAGGAGTCGGTTCGTTCAATTATTCTTTAGAAAAATGTGTGTTTTTGTAACTAATTGGGTAATTTAGATTATAATGTGTAAAAATACAATTGAGAAAATTAGGCTTAAATAGTAGAATTTCATAAAGTTTAATCCTCACCCCTGCCTCTCCAAAGGAGAGGGAGCGGTAAAAAGCCAAGGCAAACTTTAGCCGCAGATTTCACTAAATTGCACAGAACATGTTTAGAGGCAAAAAAATGGCCTTATAAAAATTCCGTTGAAAAATTATCTGAAGTGGAACAGCAGCGAAAAAATCTGTTTGACCCCGAGCACTCGGGGGAGTTATTTTTTCGCTATTAGACAAAGATAATTTTAGGAACAGCGAAGCGCGAAGCAATTTTTATGCAGCCTTGATTTTTTGGTTCTTTTGCCTGCCTGCAGCAGGCAGGTATCAAGACAAAAGAACAAGATTATTAAAAGCTTTTACTTTCTTTTACTTGTCTAAAAGAAAGTAACAAAGAAAACGACACCCGCCGGGCTCTGGCTATTTCGTCATCTTTACATCTAAAAGTTCGAAACTCGTCGCTAACGCTCCTCAAACAGCCGAACTTTTTTAACGATGCTTCGATGACTCCATTTTCCGCCAGCTCCCGAAAGGGATTGTCCGGCAGAGTCTCTTCCCAGAGGACTCTGACGGAAATTATTGTTAATAATCATATCGCAGAGTCCCTTACAGGTCTATAACCTGTCATAGACAGGAGACTCCGCTTGGACAGTTAAAATCAATGAACAATGAGCAATGAACAATTAAAAAGCAAAAATGAAAAAAAAATCCTCTTTTGATTCGATATTCGAGTTGAAAGTTACCGTAATTGTGGGATTTACATACTCACTTTCACTAACTACTTTGACTACTCAATTAAATCCTACTCAGGAGGGGCTATGGAAAAAAACTTCAAATTCAAAACAATTTTTGTAATCTCAGTGATTCTAATTTCCCTAAATTCATTTTCGGAAAATTGGCAGCCTTTGACAACCGGCTCAAACAACGATGTGAGGGCAATGGTGGTTTATAATAACGAATTATATGCTGCGGGAGAATTTACAACTATCGGAGGTGTTTCGGCAAACCGGATAGCTAAATGGAATGGTACTACATGGACTGCACTGGGATTGGGAACCAATAACAGAGTCTCAGCTTTAATCGTATTTAACAATGAATTAATTGTAGCCGGAGATTTTACGCAGGTAGGCGGTGTTAACGCAAGCAGAATAGCTAAATGGAACGGGGGCAATTGGCTTTTGTTTGGAGGCAGCGGTAACATTAATGATGAGATACTTGCTTTAGCAGTATTTAACACCCAGATTTACGCTGCGGGCCGTTTTAATAATATTGGCAGCAGAATTGCTTTCTGGAACGGAACTTCATGGCAGGATTTGGATGCAGGTTTAAATAATATTGGAAGATGTCTTTCGGTTTACAACAATGAACTGGTTGCAGGCGGAGATTTTACTACAGCCGGTGGTTTATCTGCAAACAGAATTGCTAAATGGAATGGCGTTGCATGGTCTGTCCTGGGTCTTGGGGTAGATAATAGTGTAAATGCTTTGGCTGTTGTTAATAATGAATTAATAGTAGGCGGAGATTTTATCCAGGCTGGCGGAGCCGGGGCAAACAGAATTGCTAAATGGATGGGCAACTGGTCTACTATTGGGACAGGTATGAATAACTCTGTTGATGCCTTAATAAGTTATAACGGCAACATAATTGCAGGAGGCAGTTTCACCACAGCAGGCGGAATTGGAGCAAACAGGGTTGCAATGTGGAATGGAACAGTATGGTCTGAATTAAGTATTGGCATGAATAATGACGTACTTTCTTTTGCCATATACAATACCGAGTTACATGCGGGAGGCACTTTTACTACGGCCGGCGGAACAACCGTTAACAGAATTTCAAGATGGGGAAACATAACGGCAATTGAACCAATTAACAATATTTTGCCGGAATCATACAATCTTTATCAGAATTACCCGAACCCGTTTAATCCATCAACGAATATAAAATTTGATGTTCCCGCAGCAGGTATGACTACAATTAAAGTGTATAATTTACTTGGAGAGCAGGTTTCATTGCTTGTTAGCCAGTTATTAAGCCCGGGAACTTATCAGATAACCTATGACGCTAGTAATCTTTCAAGCGGAATTTATTATTATTATTTAACTTCGGGGAATTATACAAGTACAAAAAAAATGATACTGATTAAATAACATAACAGTTATTTATAGAAGGGTTTCAAATGCCCCGCTTTAAGCGGGGTTTTTTATATTGCACTAATTTTAATCTAATTTAACGTCCTTATAAACTTTATGAACCTTACAAACTTTCAACCGCTTTTCTATTGACATAACAACTATTTAAATGTTATTTTTGTATGTGTTTCAGGCTGGGGGCCTGTCTTATAGGCAGGGTTTTACAATTAACCCATAGGTGATCAATTATTTAAGGGGGAGCTATAATGTTTTATTTACAAAGATTCGTTTTACCAGTTCTGTTAATATTATCTCTGCATGCGTTTTCTGTTTCCCAGGTTAAATTCTCTGCGGGGCCAACCGTGGGAATGACATTGCCATCCGGGGATTACTCAGGTACTACAATTGATTATTACAACGGTACCAAATACGGGTTAGGCTCGGGAGTAAATTTCGGGGCAGTATTAAAAGCGGGATTTAGTGTTGTAACTATTAAAGCATCATTAAACTTTTCGTCATTAAGCAATTCCGGAAACTCAGAACCGGGGCAGGGCTCTGTTAACGTTAAGCAAAAATTATTTATGATAGGAATAGGGCCTGAGTTCGGATTCAGCCTTAAGGGTTCGCCTGTAAAACCATATGCGGGCATAGACCTGCTTTTTACTTCGTTCAGCGGTGAGACTTCTTTTCAGGGCGTATCCAAAGTGCCAAGCGGGACATACAGCATGTCATCATCATCCAGAACAGGCATAGGCTTCGGAATCGGCGCCGAGTTTTCTGTTGCGAAAAAATATGCGCTCGATTTAAACATAAAGTATAACATGTTAAACTTAATGGGTAAAGACTTCACCGGAGGCCCTGACAGGATAAACTCATACCTTGCATTAAATGATGAAAAAGATCCACTTTACCCGGATGATAAACATCCTATCGGAAGCAGCAGGTCAATATCTGTAATTCAGTTTAACCTCGCGTTCTTATTCGGTTTTTAGGTATTTAAAAAATAATTTGATTACAACGGGCGCTGAGAAAGCCGGCGCCCGTTTTTTATTTTCCGGCTTTAATTCCCCCTTTGGAGGGGGTCTGAAAAGCTTTGACAAAAATTCTTAATTGCTTCTATTTTGCTCTTGCGTAAACAATCATATCGCAGAGTCCCTTACAGGTCTATGACCTGTCATAGACAGGAGACTCCGCTTGGACAGTGTAATTATTTTTTTAAGATATTACTTTATAAACTGTGCATATTTTGAAAGTTCTATAGCAGGAACTGTTCCTAATAATTGAAGTCGTTCTAATAATTTAAAAAAGAAAAACAAAAAAGCATTTTCTTTTGTTTGTTTGTTTATTTTATGTAATTTTTTATCGGAATAAATTGTTTCAAAAGAACCCGTTTCAAGCACACAACCCAGGTCTAATCTGTTATCAAATTTTAATCCCTGAATTGATTTATCAAATGCAGTGTTTAATGATTTCCAATTACTTTTTAAGGTAACAATACCGGAAAGAATTTGAAAATGAGGTTTGGGATCTTTCTTTCCACCAATATCATATATTGGTGCAGTGGTTCTAAACAATTTTCTAACGGATAAAGCCTTCTTGCCAGCGTATACAATATTACTTTTATTTAATTCCTGCCTAACCTCTAATACAGCGTATACACTTTCAGCAGGAATATATACAGCACCATCCTGTTTAAGCAAAAAAGGGGAATATTGTTGGTCAAAAATTACAATATCAATTTGATCACTTCTATTACCATTTGAATCTACAACAATTGCCCTTTTAGCTTTATATCTGCAAGGAAGGTAGTCATCAAATAAATCCAACCAACATAATTCACTTGCGTCACCTTTAATCACTGGGTGCGAAATATTCCCCTTATTTGTATTGAGCCTTGCAGACATTTGGTTTTGAAGGCTTTCAAAAAGTTTGCGTAAGTCAACTTTGTTTTTTATTTTTTTCACCTTTTTTCCTGCCATGATTTTACTTAAGAAAGAGGGAACATATCCCCAAAAATTTTATCACGCAAAATCTTTAATGCTTCACCTATACTGCCGTTATTTTTTAAGAAAATAACTCTATCAAGATGCTTGCCTACTTCAGTTAGCTTTTGCTCGGCTGTATTATATTGATAAGTCATTTCATCGGAAACAGCTGGACCTAAACCAGCAGGATCATTCCATGTATCCCTTAAGCGTAATTTGGCGGTAGCAAAAAAACTTTTCAATTCATATAGATAACCCCCTGTAAACGGCCCATGAAAAATTTCCAGTGCCATTACCTCAATGAGGAATGAAGGTTTAATTGCTTTGCCTTGTTCATCATTCCATTTCTTAAGCATTTTGACCATGGGTTTCCACTCATTGCTTAATGCTTTATTAGCCGCTGTTGCTTTTTCCGTGTGTATTTCAGGATTTGTTTTAGTCCATTTATCAGAAGTATAGGGATCAGGAATAATGTAGTGCCCATTTTCAGCAAACGCAGGAACAACATCAAAACTCATTACTTTATCATCGGTATAATTTCCATTACTAAATTTTACTCTAACTGAACGCCTGCCCAAAGATACATTGGAATATCCATACTTTGGTTCCAATATCTTTTTAAAGTGATTCAGCAGTTCATTCGGATCCTGCTTTAAGAAATGCCCTTCCTTATTAGAATCAAGAACACAGAAAATATCAACGTCTTTTAAAGGCTTGGTTTTTGTATGCCTTTTATATGAGCCTGTAAGAAAATCTGTTTCAAGATTTACTTTTTCCCTTATAATTGACCTAATTTCATTATGCCTATTGCTTGCATCCAGTTGTTCACTGCCGGTTAGTTCAAGCCGGGATTTGAATTTTGCAAAAGCTTCTTCTATTGTTATCATATTTTCCTCCAATAATTTAATTGTGCACCCAAATAGTTTGTGCTAATTGATGTACCCAAGGATTGACGCACATATCCTTGAGTTGACCGAAGATTGCAAGAAACAAAACCAGGCACTTTCGGATAACCTGGTTTATTTCTGAATATGATATCATAGCTACAGTTCTTTACGTCGGTAACGTTTTTTGCAATCGCGTTTTTTATTAGTTGCGCATCCGTAGTAAACTCTCCATCATCGCCACTATTGTAGGTGTAATCTATGTCGAAATCCCATCTACCGACAAAGCTACCCCTGGTTTTATTGTAGATTTCAATGGTGGCACCTACAAGATGCCGGGATCTTAACCAAGTTTGAAGCCCTTTATCAAGTAAGCTCCATTCAGAAACCAAATTTATTGGATCTAGACCAATCATCGTGATAAGCTTTCTCATTGACCATAATATTTTGTCTGAAACATAAGAAATACTATTTGCATACGTGTAAACTGCTACCCGTGTACTCATAAGTTTTTAAATGCCTCCTCGTCTACTGTAAATTCCGTTTTAGGGTTCTCGTTTGAATAATACTCGTCTTTATCAAGCCCATCTTTCAGGTCATAGACTTTAAACCTGTCAGATAAATTTGATATAGCTTTTTCATACCAGGTTAATTCTTCTTCTGAGCAGGGCATGAAAACTGTCCAGTCTTTTTCCGTAATATTCCAGGAAAGCTGATCTTCATTTGCATCTTCACCTGTTATAGCATCTTCACCGTAAAGGCAATATACCCTTAGTTGTGAGCCTCCCCCTTTCATTATCATGGGGTGATCTTTCATAAATTCTTCTGAAAGAAGAGAAGCAGTGACATTTGAAACTTTATCAAATTCTGATTTTGCTTCCATATCCTGAGAACATATAATGTCGGTTATTTTAGCCCAGGTTTCAACGGAAGTTCTTTCTGGATTTGATATGATGATTCGTTTTACCGCGCTCATATCTTTTTCTCCTTCGCCAATTTGATGGCCTGCTTAATGTGCTTAAGCTTCAATTTATTTATATCTAACGCTACTTCTTTTTCGAATGTGCAAGCGTAAAGGACTAATTTCCTTATGCTTCTACCATCGAATCCATAAAGACTATCTGCTAACCTTTTAAAATCTTTTTCATGAATAATGTTTTTCACCTTCGGCCAATGATTGCTTAATATTATTATCGTATCTTTGAGGATTTCGAAGCAAGCTTCTTTATTAGGGTTTCCAATATACTCAATCAGATCCGCGCGGGACAAAAATGCAGGATCAACTGCTTTCTCAAAATTTGTTGTTGCTATAAAAAGAAGGTTTTTATGTTTGCTAGATAATAAATCTAAGCCTGCAAGCAAAGCATCTGTTGCCCGATGAACATCAATTGGATTGGCTTCCATACTCATTTTTAAGCGGTTCGCAGCCAATGTTTCAACTTCGTCCAGCAACACAATCAAAGGGCCCTGATTAGCCCTTTCGCTTATAATATCATTTAAAAAGCTATGAACTGCCTTTTGACTTCTACCGAGGGCAGAACTGGTTAATGAATGTGGCTCCGCTTCAATAAATGAGATTTTTTTCCCTTTCAGGATTGCTGCCGCCTTTGAAGCAATTCCCTTTGCTAAAGATGTTTTACCTGTTCCTGGTGGACCCTGTAATAAAATTATGCCATGTAAAGGGATTTCCTGAACATGAACTTTATTCCTGACAGTAAATTCAAGGATTATTTGAGAAATTAGTCTTGTTTTAATGGCTTTTGGGATAAAAATTTTATCATACAGCATATCAAAATCGGAACAAGGTAATTCGATTTCCTGCAGTATTCCTTTCTCGTCCATCTTTGTTTATTCCCCTTTCTTTAAAAAATGGCAATTCCGCTTAGTTTACCTTGACAAAATTATAAGCACTCTATATATTTGTTTCGGTTCTTTTTAAAATTTTGAGGGTCTGTCAGGTACTGGAGGGACGTTGAAATATAAAACGACCTAACAGTGTTTCTGCAACCCACAAAATATATGCGGAGGCTATCCGATTTGAACCGGATAACGTACAAGTACGTGTCGGCGGATTTAAAGTTCGCACCTTTAAACCACTCAGCCAAGCCTCCCAAAGAACAATTGATATACGATGAACTAAAGCAACCCTATTAACGGGTTGCTTTTTTATTCATTAAAATCATTTAGTTTGTAAGATTCATTTAATTTATACATAGGTACACCTTCCTTATTGTATCGGATCACTTTTTCTGTTCTTGTGAAGGGCTTTAAAACCGAATGTACAACGTTATATAAACTCTTGTTTTTTGTTGTTACTCTACCTTCTTTGATATACTTTTCTAACTCTTCTTTAATTTCCACAGCTGTCATTGGTTGACCATCATTATTCAGTAAAATATTAGTAATAGCTGTTGAGATTTTTAATTTTTTCTTATTATCGAAGGTAAAACTTTTAATTTTCTTTGTTCCAAATTCCCTTGCAAATTCCTTATTTCTATCAAGATACATTGAAATTGTTGTTATAAGTGCCTCCCGTTTCCGCTCAAGAATGGTAATCTCCTGATCAAGAGATTGTTTATCCTTTATTAACTGTCTAATTAGTTCTTTTGTAACCATATGCTCCCGTTAACATTATTACTGCAAATATAGTGAATTCCAAATTAAAAAATCAATATGGTGATAGGTAAATGTAGGGGTATAAATTATTACATACCAAAATCATTTTTTTGTAGTGAAGAACATAAGAAATTGTTGTATATTTGCAGCTTTTTTTAAAAAGAAATCACCTTTCCCCCTCCCCATTTTTCTTTCCTCACATTTTTTATTATCCCCGCGTTACGCTTCGCAGCCCTTCGGGTCGCGAGGACAAGTTTTTGCAGTGTCGAGAAACGTAAACATTTACAAAACGTCTAGACCCACTCCGTGTCCTCTGCCTGCCTGCGCCGCTTGCGTCAATTGCAGGCTTATTAATACTCAGCCAAATCCTCAAAAACCCAGAAGAAGCAATCAGGGCTTAAGCCCAAATTAGTGTGCTAATTTAAAACCCCGACCTAAAGGTCGGGGCTATATTATAATATAATGCTTTTCACCACTCTCTATTTGGAGACTCGTGGAGGTGAGGCTTTAAAATCTAAACGGAACGCTTACTTGCAGGTTAAAGCTTCTGCCGGGATTTAAAGCATAGCTTTTATACCTGCTTAAATGGTCGACGTATTTTGTTCCGGCAATGTTATCTACAGTAAAGTCAACCGAGGTAACCGACTTTGCCAATGCAAAATCAAACCCTATACCGGCGTTCAGTAATGTATAACCTTTGGTAGCTGCCTCAAGCGGGTCAACATCGTTTTGGGCCGATACTAATTTTGTTCCGAATTTGATGTACGGATTCAGAAGTTTCCCCATATGCTGTTTTTGCAGTTTCAACTCAAATATATTTTTCATCGGCGGAGTGAACGGAAGAGGATTATTTGTTGCTTCATTTTTAGTTTTCACGTAATCGCCGTTTGCCGAAAGCACCAGCCATTTTGCCGGCTGAAACTGAACTGTATATTCATAACCGATAAAGGAGCTTTTATCCTGTTTTATATCGTATACAGGAAAGCCCTCTAATGTATCAGTTGTTGCTGAAGGATAAACGAAGTTAAATATCTCATTCCTATACCCTGAAACCTGAAGGTTGAAATTTTTGTAATCAACCCTTACACCTATATCAATGTTAATTGATTCCTCCGGTTTCGGGTCATAACCGGGATTTTGGGTTCTTAATCCCCTGTCATACCTGAATGTTCCCTCATGAATACCATCGGCAAAGAGTTCATATTCCGAAGGCGGCCTCCATCCTCTTCCAATATTCATGTAAGCATTCACATACTCATTGGCGAGGTACGCAATTCCAAATGAACCTGAAACTGCATTAAAATTAATATCCTGAGTTCGCACCACTTTTAAGGGGTTTCCCGCCGAATCCGCTTCAAAAACTGTTTCTTTTATGTTTAACCTTTTAGTATCGAACCTTCCCCCGAGAGAAAATGTAAACCGTTTTGTGTTAATCTTTTCAAGCACATACGCTCCAAAGGTATTTGCGTCATAATTTGGTATCAGCTTTTCCTCACCCAATGTTTCGTTATTCTGCCCGGTGAAAGATAATCCCACGGTACCCGATATCTTTTCTGAGATTTCATGGTTAAGCTTAAGGCTGCCGTCAAGTGTATTTATCTTCAGGTCAAGCGCCGTAATGTTTGCTTCCTTATCTTCCTTGCTTTCAAATTCTTTTCTCTCCTGCATCTGATATGAGAGCACCGGCTCAAGCTTCAGCTTTTTAGTAATATTAAATGAGCCGTTAAAAGAAAACTGGGAAGTATTTAATTTCTGATTAGGTGATGCTTCGGGGTCTATTTCGGGGTCTTCATGGATCTGCACTTGCCTGTTAAAAATATCAAATGAAAGATTAACGTTACCAAATTTTTGATTAAGCCCGAAATTTGCTCCTCCCTGCACTTCTTTGCTTCCGCTGTTGAAAAGCTTGCCTCCATTTATAGTTCTGATGCCTGATAAGGTATTTACATCAAAAGTTCCTTCGGGAGTTTTCGTATCCTGCGCCTGCCTGTAACCGAAATGCCCCTTCAATCCGAAGTTCTTAGTCCCGATCCCCAAAGTTAAGTTTCCAAGTCCCTGGTTATTGACAGAAAAACCGCCAAGCACTGCTTCGCCGTAAAAAACAGGTTTTGACTTGTTAGAAAATTCCAGCGGTTTGGTTATAACATTTACAACTCCACCAATGCCGTCTGCGCCGTAAACCAAGCTTGCCGGGCCGCGGAGTATTTCTATCCTGTCAAGGTCGAAAAGGCTAATCTCAGGCCCATGCTCATCACCCCACATCTGGCTTTCCTGTTTAACGCCATCATGAACAATCAGCACGCTTTGTGATGAAAGCCCCCGTATTACCGGCTTTCCTATTCCAACGCCCGTTGAAACACTGCTAAGCCCCGGAATATTTTCTATTGTTTCGGCAAGAGTCTGGCTTCTTTGCTTGGTCAGATTTCTTCCGTTAAGCTCTGTGACGGAAAAAGTGCTCTTTGAAACCTCAGACGCTTTGAAGGAGCTTGTAACATCTATAACCGGCGTTTCTATCAGGCTTTCACTAAGCGATATGTTAATCAATGTATCCCTGCCGTCAAAAGATGCTTCAAGTGTTTTGGATTCATAACCGCTCCTTTTAAAAATGAGCAAATAATTCCCGGGCGGAATGCCGGCAAATTCAAAATTTCCTTCGCCATTTGTTGAGGTAGAAATACCGATATCCTGCACCGTGACACTTACAAACTCAATCGGCTTTTTGTCATCATCGGTAACTGTGCCTCTTATTTTATTTCCCGGTGTTTGTGAATTTGATGTTAATATAAGTAACGCTATATAAAATATGATTAAACTTAGCTTTCTCATAATTAAAAAATTTAAAATTTGTAACCCGAAACTTTGTTACGGGTATAATTCATCGAATCAGGTGATTCGATTTACAGACGTTGGATTAAAAGAAAAATTAAATTGGATTAGATATGAGAAGCTGAGGGAGGCGCTCTGCCGGAGTGATGAGCAGATGTGAAAAAACTATAATGAGAAGCAATTGATTCTGTATAAGGCTGAAATGACTCAAACAGAATATTGCTGTGATCAAGTGCGGGAGCAAGTGTAGAGTGCAGAGTTTTTACTAATGTACAAACGGCACAGTTATTATCGTTAAGCCGAGAGGAATCGGAATGATGGTGAAATAGCTCTGAGCCGCCTAAGGCAAACAGAGTTATAATTAATACAACCGATGCTATATGTTTTTTAAAATTCATTAACCGATGCGATATTAACAACTTACCTTCTGCCTATCAAGTCAAAACATAAAAAGCAGCTCAAAAGTTCATAAAATAAGGGTAATAAAAAAATAAAGGCAATGAGTCTTTTCACATGGCTGAGAGCCATCTTACTAAGAACGATGAGCACCCTTACCTACTCATCTCCCATTGCCGGTACAATAATAATAAATTTTACCTTAAAACAAAATAAGTTTTTCAGCGAATTTTATGTTCAGAAATGTCCTAATCTAAATTTTTGCTAATTTTGTCATTCTTAGTGCAGCGAAGACCACGCAGTAGCAGCGAAGCTAATCTCATTAGAGTTGAACTTTTTCACACTTATGAGGTCCTTCACTACGTTCAGGATGACAAATTCCAGAGTACTTGTGTTTTTAACAGCTAATTATGTGATTTTTAGGAGAAATTGAAAAGGAGTCGGATTGCATTATTTTTCATAAAACCTTATCTTTGAATAATTAATTAAAAAGTTATGGCAGATTTAAACTCACAGCTTGACCAGGTACGGTCAAAGGAAAATTTTTTAGAGAAGGTTGCACGCTTTATTCCCGGTTACAACGGTTACGTAAACAGGGATAACTCAAGAGAGCTTGATACTTTAGTCAGAAACACACTTGCCACGAATCTTGATACAAACCACGTAAAGCTTAAAAATACGGTTTTGAATCTTTCTCAAAGGGGCATGCTATTTGAGTCAGACGGCATCGATAAGCTTGATAAAAAGCTTCAGCAGGTGGTAAACAAATTCCGCTCAGCAGCCCGCGGCTATTCAGGGATGTTCGACGTGGTCAAAGTTAAGGAAGATAAGCTGAACCAGCTTTACCAGTTTGATGTAAATCTTTTTGGCAACGTTGAAGGCATTTCGGCAGCGTGCACTGAAATGGAAACAAATTCGAAATCAGGTGTTGATATAAAACCGTCTATCGAAAAGGTTAGCGCCGTGCTTGATGAGATTATAAAACAATTTGATAGCAGGGAAGCCATTTTAAATTCGGTATAGGTTTAATTGTATAAACCTGTTCAAAATATCACGGGGCCGCTCTTCCGGGATAATCCATCTTCCGTTAATTTCTTATTGGTTTTATTTGTAGTCAGCTATTTTATTGTTGGCGCCGATCTTTGCAAGGAAATGGCAAAGGAAAAGAACGAGATTGGCTTTATCACTGCAACATTAGAAAACTCCGTACATGTTGATAACACCTCAATTCTAAGCTTACTAGAAAAGGTTCCGCCTGAGAGCGGAATACTTCCTCATGTTTCATTTTCAATTCACACAACTGACGTCGGCTTATTTCCGCCTGGCCGCTCTCCTCCATCATTTTAATCTTCTTATTGTTTTGAACAGAACTTTCTGCGTTTAAAGCATAAAAGCTTTAAGTCTTAATTTCATTTTGCAATTGGTGATCATGGTAACTATTTAATTGCGATGAATGCTGGTTTTTCCGGGTTTGTAGATTATGCAGCAACGGATATCAATACTGAATTGATAATATAATCATTTTCGGAATATCTGTATCAATTTATAACAATTGAAAAAATTAACCGAAGATATACCTGAAAGTATTAAAAAAAGTAAAATTATAGGGGATAATTCTCCGTCTGTAAATTTTTTGCTTTTTTTAATTTTTATTTCATATTTTATTGTTGGTGCAGATCTATGTAAAGAAATAGCTAAAGAGCGGAATGAAATTGAAATTATAAACGGCACCCTTGAGGAAAGCATTGATCTGGATATTGATTCCACTTTGGATTTTTTGAAGATTGACCCTCCCCTTATTGGGGAATCTCCGGAAAAAGAATTACTATTTTTATTTGATTTTATTTATTTAATCCCTAAAGAAAGGGCTCCGCCCCAAAATTTTATATTAATTTTAATATAAAATTTTAATAACTAAATTCTAAAATTAATATGAAAACATATATTATATTATTTGTTCTTGTTATTATTTTGCCAGGGCTTCTGCCGGTGCAGGTATTTGCGCAGGAAGAGGATACAACTAAGTATCAAACAGAAGAAATAATAATAACGGGAACAAGGACAGAAAAAAAGATAATAGATATACCCTATCCTGTTCTTAGGATAGACCAGACCAGCTGGATTACAAGCAGGAAAATCGGTGTCCAGGATGTCTTATTAACTGTACCCGGCTTATTTCTTCAGCCAAGATATGGCAACCATGATACAAGAATAACAATTCGCGGGTACGGCAGCCGTTC
>DASXTZ010000511.1:0-2859 GCA_036505135.1 Ignavibacteria bacterium | reverse complement strand
CACCTTGAAAGCGAGGTGATTTTCCCACGGCATTTCTTCCATGGCGCCGGGAAATGATAAGCAGTATTTTCTGATAAATTCTGATTCCATTTTCTTTAATAATGCAGATTTATTAGTGAGGCTTCCCCTCGGTGACTTATTGGGTTAAATAATATAGAAACCGGCTTTTTCATAACAAGTTTTCAATAAATTGCAGCAATTTAGCCTCCGCAGTTTGGATACGAATATATTTTAAATATATTCAATTAACAATAAAATACAACACTTATGTATAATCATTTTTAGTCTGAAAAGAGCATTCCAGATTGATATCAACAAATAGATTAGCCTAAACAAGGTAATCAATCAAAATCTCTCCCTCTTGCTATATCAATTTGATTTTTTTATTTTAAGATAAAACAAAACACCATGAACCAGGCAAAAGTACTTCTCGTCCTTTTTATATTTATTATTTGTTGCTCAATAAGTTTCGCACTAGGATTTAATGACATCTATTCAGCCAATGGAAGCCATGTAATCGCTGTTGGCAATAACGGTAATATATTTATGTCATATGATGGAGGAGTAACATTCGGTTCCTACCCCCAGGGCAGTACTACTTATAATTCTGTTCAGGCAATTAACCAAAAAGTATGGATTGCCGGTAATTCAGGAACAGTTCTTTACAGCACAAATGCAGGAAACAGCTATACAAGTATCCTTTATACTGCAAATAATCTAAATAGCGTTCATTTTATAGATGAAAATACTGGCTGGCTGGCTGGTAATTCAGGTACAATTGCAAAATCAACAAATGGTGGTATAAATTGGATAGCGCAGACTTCACCGGGTTTGGCAAACCTTAACGATATTAAATTTACGGGCTCTGCAAACGGCTATGCGTGCGGAGATAACGGAACCGTTATCTACACCACAAACGGGGGAAACATATGGCTGCAATATTTAATCGAAGATTCTTTTACCAAAAATCTGCTTTCTATTGATGTCAGGGGTACAACAATAATCGCATCAGCAGTTGACGGTATAATTATTAAATACAATGGTTCAAACTGGTCAATTATAGATTATAAAATTTTAACTAAAACGGATGTTCGCAGCATAAGCATGATAGATGAGAATACATTTTACACATGCGGCGGCGGTGGTTTCATTAATAAAACAACCAATGGCGGAATGTCAAGAACCTACCAGGCAAACCCAATGGTAGCTCCCTTAAAAACTATTTACATGTATAATGAATCAACAGGATGGGCAGTGTCTTCTTCAAATAATGCAGTATTAAGAACTCAAAACGGGGGAAATACATGGGGATTTCAGGATTCTGTTTCAGTTAACTATTCATTTACACTTAAACAATCAACTTCGGGAAATATTGGCAATCCTTTTTGCCTGCATCCTAAAAATAAAAACGGTGTTTTCATTCTCGCGGGAAGCTCATTATACAGAAGCCTTGATAAAGGAGAAACGTGGACTTTACTTCAAAGCAGCATTCCGGGGAGCTCGTGTCACTCATTTTATGTGAATGCTCTTGATACAAACCTGATGATTGCTTCAAAGGGCTCAGGCGGCGCAGGAAGAATAATTAAAAGTACAGATTATGGCATTACATGGATTGATGTCATAAATCCTATAAATTTAACTTCGTATGGTATGCCAATGGAAGTTGACCCTAACAATCCAAACACTGTTTATTTAGCTCCTGATGGTGCGCCTGTTAGGAAATCAACTGATTGGGGAACAACCTGGACAATGCTTGGCGGAGGTATTGGCGGAAATTTCGCTAGTCCTTGTGATGTTGTAATACCGTACGAAAACCCAAACGTAGTATTTGTCGCTGATGGTAGCAGCCCTGCCAAATTCTGGAAATCAACAAATGGCGGATTAAACTGGACACTTATTAATTCTGTTACAGGAGCTGAAATCCCCATGGTTGCCAACAGCACTTTAGATTTAAATCTTGTATATCACACATCATGGCCTTCCGGGAACTTCTGGAAAAGCACAAACATGGGATCAAATTTTACAGATTTACTTCAGGGCGGCTATCAATGGGCATGTGATGTTGCAAAAGATGACCCTACCGCAGTTACTTATGACTGGTACAGCAGCACATGTTATATCTCTCTGGATGGAGGAAGCAATTTTACAACTGCTATCAATGTAGGAAGTGCACCCGCAGCCGGGGTTGTTTGGATGGATAAATCTACATTATTATATCAGCATGGTGCAGGAATTCATAAGTTAAATGTTACCTATACAGTTACACCTCTTTTGAGCAGCCAGCAGACTTCATTGGAAATCCCTTCCGAGTTTTCTCTTGGTCAAAATTATCCAAATCCTTTTAATCCTAATACCCTAATCAATTATGGAATAAGTAAACCTTCTTTTATAACTATAAAATTATTTGATGTAACAGGCCGCGAGATAAAAACTTTAATTAACTCTCAATTAGCACCCGGGAATTATAAAATAGATTTTGATGCATCTTCCCTATCAGGCGGTGTATATTTTTACACTATGCTGGCCAATGGCAATAAGATAGATTCCCGTAAGATGATACTACTGAAATAAATGCTTTTATTAGTTTATATAGTATGAAACTTGAATGAGACCATAAAATAAGCTAACCTAATCACGGTATTATCAAATATTTCCCCCCTATTGCTAAATAATTCCAGTTTTTATATTTTGCAGGCTAAATAAAATAAAAACATAATCACACCATGAACCAAACAAAAGTACTTATTGTTCTTTTTTCTGTTATTTTTTGCACTTCACTAACCTTTTCAGACGGATTCAATGATGTTTATTCAAAAGACGGCTCTCAGGTAATTGCGGTTGGGCCCACCGGTAATGTTT
>DASXTZ010000510.1:0-9392 GCA_036505135.1 Ignavibacteria bacterium | reverse complement strand
TATTGAAAGCCCTACAGTACTTCCTTCATCATTCGGTTTTATTACTGCAGGATAACCCATAGTTGCTTTTATCTTCTTATCTATTATAGATTCATCAAAGCCATTTTTTTCAAACATGAACCACCCGGGTGTAGGTACATTGGCATAGCAGAACATAACTTTCGAAATATCTTTATCCATAGCCATGGCGCTTGAAATAACTCCTGAACCTGTATATTTAACTCCCCGCATTTCAAGAAGAGATTGTATCTTGCCATCCTCGCCAAATTTACCATGCAGCCCCAAAAAAACTATATCTATATTATCAAAAATATCGGAGTTAATACATTCAAGCACTTTTTTATTGCTGTAGCTTTTTAATTCATCTATTGTTGGAAATTCCTGGCCTATGGTAAGCCTGCCTTGGAAAATCGATTCTTCGAAGGGCTGGGTTGAGCCAAAAATAGGGTCAACAATTCTTACCCTATGCCCCGATTCTTTTAATCCTCTTGCTATTGCTTTACCTGATGCAAGAGCAACATTTCTTTCGGCTGATGTGCCCCCCGTTAATACTATTACATTCAAGTTTTATAAGTTAAGTTTTGCTTTTTATTCTGTTCAATTTTTCTATTTGCTGCCTAGTTAGTTGTTTTTCTCCTCCAAGCATGCGTGCATAAAAACTTATTTCTGCAAATTGTTCTGACTTCTCTGTCATAAAATAAGCCTCCTCCAGTGTTTTTCCGAAAGTAACAAGTCCATGATTTGCAAGCAATATCGCATTAAATTCACTTATTAGTTCTTTTACTGATAGCGGGACCTCGTCCGTTGAAGGAGTTGCATATTTTGCCAAAGGGATTTTTTTTAGCTTTAAATAAACTCCGGGAAAAACAGCTTTATCAAGCGCTATGCCCGCTGCTGCAAATGCAGTGCAAAATTTAGGATGTGTATGAACAACTGCGTTTACATCTTTCCTGTTCTTATAAATATATTCATGTAATTTCAATTCAGAAGAGGGCTTTTTCTTTCCCTCTATAATTTTTCCGTTGAAATCAACCTTAACCAGGTTCTTCACATTCAACCTGCCTTTACAAATTTCGGAAGCAGTAGTAAGAATATAGTTTTTTCTGGTTCTTACACTAAGATTTCCGTCAGTTGCTGCAACAAATCCCTTTGTATAGCATAATCTGGAATAATATACAAGCTCTGATTTCAGACTCATAGATCAAAAATAAATAAAAACAATCGTTAAAACAGTCTAATAAGGGATAGGATAAGCTTTTGGTGATGGTATATTTTGCGTCGGGTCGAAAGACCCGACGCCACCAGCTATGTGCTGTCGGGACTTACGTCCCGACAAATAAAATAATGACCTAAATTGTACCACAACTAAGCTTTTCCATCCGTGCCACGATTTGTTACGACCTAAAGTTAATTGAAAAATAATACCTTAACTTAACAGAATAGATTTTTAGTACCTATATTCGTGGCACGGCTCTTAGTTGAGATTAGCTTATTAAATTTTAAGGAAGTCAAACATTTTAATAATAGGCTTTGCACTTTGCATAATATAATAATGCAGGCTTGGGGCACCGTTATTAATAAGCTCCTCTGCTTGTTTTGCAGCCCATTTAGCACCAATTTCCAAAACGTGTTCGTCCTTTGCTTCTATAACTTCTCCGGAAAGTTCTTCGGGAATTGATATATAAAAGTTTTTAGGTATTGTTGTTAAATGAGCTTTCGTTGTTAAGATCTTTAAACCCGGAACTATAGGTGCTGTAATTCCTGCCTGCCTGCATTTTTTTACAAAATCAAAATAGAACCTGTTATCATAGAACATCTGGGTAACCACATAATGAGCTCCTGAATCAATTTTCTGTTTAACTCTTTCTACCTCCACTTTTAAGTTAGGCGCTTCAAAATGTTTTTCAGGATATCCTCCCACACCTATACAAAAATCCGTCGGGACTGCATCCAGTAACTGCTCTTCAAGAAACTTTCCGCAGTTCATTTTTACAATCTGCTCAACCAGCTGGTAAGCGTATTTGTTTTGTGATTTATGACCCGGGATGGGCTTATGATAACCCAGGTCATCACCTCTTATGGCAAGAACATTTTCAATACCAAGATAATTAAGCTCTATTAACGCATCCTCGGTTTCTTCTCTTGTAAAACCATAACAGAGCAAATGAGGGACAGTATCAATATTAAAATGATTTTTAATTGCCGCGCTTATTCCAATCGTTCCGGGTCTTTTTCGAATTACTTTTTTTCTTATTCCCCCGGGCGTTTCGTGGTATTCTATTTCGGCAGCTCTTGAGGTTACATCAATAAACGGCGGGTTATATTTAATAACATCTTCAAGCACATTAAATAATTGAGTAATGCTTCCACCGCGCTTGGGCGGAATTACTTCATAGCTTACTAACTGCTTGCCTTTGGCTTTTTCAAGATGTTCTATTACCTTCATTATTTCTGGAATGATGGATTTATATTATTAGCTTTAGAGCCTGTCAAATTTTGCGAGCTGCCTGTTTCAACTTCCAGCACCGTAATGCTTGATATACCTTCACCAACACTCTCATAAACTAGTTTTTTGCCGTCACCCGACCAGTCAAACTGGACCGTATTTTCACTCCCGCTTGTTATCTGTTTGATACCAATGCCATCGGAATTGCAAATATAAAGATCCAGATTACCGCCCTTATTCCAGACAAATCCAAGGTATTTACCGTCGGGAGAAAATTTGGGGTTATAAGCGCTTCCGCCTGATGCAACTACTTTAATATTATTCCCTTCTGCATCACATAATTTCAACGTCCCTTTATAGTTTATATCAAATGATGAAAATGCAATTCTTTTGCCGTCAGGCGAAAATGTTCCATACAATTCAGCATCTTTTGAGGAAACAATAGTTTTTTGAGCTTGATCTGTGGTATCATTTAAATCTAGAACAACAAGATCAAAATTTTCTTCCGCAGAGGATGAATAAATAACTTTATTACCATCAGGTGAAAACTTCGCATACATAGATAGACTGCCGTCACTTATTGCAAATGACTCAGACGAATCGAGCTCTGTAATATATATAGCATTGTTTTCATCTTTTTCGGAGCGGTAAATTAATAAGCGTCCGTCCGGTGAAAAAGAAGCGTCACTGCCGCCATCTATAAAAGCCGGGAAACGGTATGTCGAACTATCTTCAAGGTTAACCATATATAACATATCCGAAAGTTCGGTTTTAGCATAAAAAACTATTTTCCTGCCATCGGGAGAAAACTTTGGGAAATAACAATCAATTTCCATAGAAGTAATCTGCTGCAGGCCGTCACCATTTTCATCCATAATAAAAATTTGCTGTTTATTGTTGCTTGTTGCATCTGAGCTGAATGCAATGAGCTTTTTTTGGGAATAAACAGTTAAGCAAAAAATTGCAAAAAAAAGTACGAACTTAATTTGATTCATTAAAAAAGCGGGAAAATATGATAAACTTAAAAAAAGAATCTACAATTTTACGTAGATTTTGAGCCTCTTTCAAGGAATAAAGAAAATTTGATGGATTTATTACATTTTTATATCATTTATTTATTATTTAATTTGTTGTTCATGTTTATAACTTTTGAAGGTATTGATTACTCCGGCAAGTCAACGCAGGCTAAAATGCTTCACGAGTATTTTAATCTAAACAATCTAAAATCAATACTTTTACGCGAGCCCGGAGGGACCAATATTTCAGAAAAGGTGCGTGAAATTATTTTAGAACGCTCGCACATTGAAATGACACCTTTAACGGAATTTCTGCTTTTTTCAGCTTCCCGCTCTCAGCTTGTCAGCCAGGTGATAAAGCCGCATATTGAAAAAAACTACATTGTTATCTGCGACAGATATTATGATTCCTCAACTGCCTACCAGGGCTACGGCGGTGGAATAGAACTTGAAAAGATTTTTATGGTAAATGATTTTGCGGCAGGGGGGCTGGTTCCTGATTTAACTTTCCTTGTTGATATTTCCCCCGAAGAAGCTTTAAAGCGCGCTGAAAAAAGAAACAGCCTGAGGGACAGAATGGAAAATAAAACCATGGATTTTTATGAAAGAGTTCACAAAGGCTTTATCGAGCTTGCAAACCAAAATAGGAATCGTTTTGTTATCTTAAATGGGAACCTTACAACAGAACAGATTCACCAAAGAATAACCGAAATTGTAAATAACCATATTATGAATTCCCGCGCAGGCGGGAAACCAAACGTCTAACGTTTTAGAGACTATAAAAAAACAATAATTTTAATATAAAAAGTGTTACATTTTGTGTGCTGGGGTCGAAAGACCCGACACCACGAAGAATTAATTGGATTCCCACTTTGTAAAGCGTCGCTTTGCTGGTCATGGGAATTCAGCAAATAATAAAAAATTAAATAAAGATTAATAATGCTTAATAAAACCTTCTCTAGAAAGCTTTTCCTGCTCATTTTTGTATTTTTATTTGTTTCAGGTGCAGCACTGCCGGGCGGTGATGATGACGTTTACACTGAAATAAACAGGAATATGGATGTATTCGGCAAGCTGTATAAAGAAATAATGCTTGATTACGTTGATGAAATAGACGGCGATAAATTTATGAAAGCAGGCATCGAGGGTATGCTTGGAACTCTTGACCCATATACCAATTTTCTGGATGAATCACGTAAAGATGAAGTTGATTTGCTCACTACCGGAAAATATGGAGGTATCGGAATTTCTGTTGGAATGAAAGACAGCATGATTGTTATTACTGAAATTCTTGATGGATACAGCGCACAGAAAGAAGGATTAAGAAAAGGTGATATCATTTTAGAAATTGACGGCAACAGCCTTGTAGGGAAAAAGCTTGGAGAAGTCCGTGCATTCACAAGGGGTGAGCCCGGAACACAATTAAGAATGAAGGTTCAGCGCGGCGATAAGCAGCTTGATTTCACTTTGACCCGGCAGGAAATTCAGCTTAAAAATATCAGCTACAAAGGAGTAATTGATAACGGAGTTGGCTACATTAAACTTGATAGATTTAATAAATACGCTGAAAATGAAATTATAGAAGCAATTAATGAGATAAAATCAAAAGGCGAACCGAACGGAATTATTCTTGACCTAAGGGATAATCCGGGTGGACTGCTTGATGCCGCAATAGGTATTCTTAATAAATTTGTTGATAAAGGCAATCTTTTATTAACTACAAAGGGAAGACAGATCGATTCAGAGAGAAAATATTTTTCAAATGAAAACCCGCTGATATCAAAAAATATTCCCCTGGTCGTCATCATAAACGAAAATACCGCTTCAGCAAGCGAAATTGTTGCAGGCGCAGTTCAGGACCTCGATAGAGGAGTTATTGTTGGAACAAAATCATTTGGGAAAGGTCTGGTTCAGGTTTACACTCCGCTTAGCTTCGGCAACCAGTTAAAGATAACAAATCAAAAATATTTTACTCCAAGCGGAAGATGGATACAGACTAAGAATTATTTTAAAGATAATAAGTCCGGGGTTTTTAAGCCTAATCCGTATTTTAACCAAATGGAGTTTAAAACTTTGAATGGCAGAATTGTATATCCGGAGGGCGGCATATTGCCGGATACAGTTGTGGACATGTTAAGAAGTAATGAGCTGCTGGAAGCGCTGTATACTAATGATATGTATTTCAAATTTGCATCTGATTACGCGGTATTAAATCCGGATGGCAGCAATTTTACAATTAATGATGAAGTTGTAAACAGTTTTTATTCATTTCTGACAAGTACTGATTTTGAATATAAAACAAAGGCTGAAGTTGAGCTTGCACATTTTAAAAAAGAAACTGAAGATAAACAATATTCGGATAAAGTGAAAAGCTACGTTGACCTGCTTGAGGGTGAGCTAAAAGCTGAAAGATTAAAAGATTTCGAAAAATCGCGCAGTGTAATTAAGCGCCAGCTTGAAATAGAAATATTAAAAAAATATAACAAACCGGAAAGACTTATTACTGAATCCGGCATTAAAGATGACCAGCAGCTTCAGGCTGCATTGAACATTATTAAGGATAGAACACTGTATAACAGATTCCTCCTGCCTACAGCAGGCAGGTGAGCCGAGATAGGATAAGTTTTAGAGTTAGTGGAGCTCAAGTCAAATGCCATTATAAAATGACAAGGTTTTGGGATTAGATGTAATATTAATACTGTTTGGAGCTGGAATACTTGCAGGCATTCTTTCGGGTATGTTTGGAGTGGGAGGCGGAATAATTATAGTACCGGCCCTTTATTTGGTTTACACATATTCAAGCGTTAGCTCTCCTTATTTAATGCACATATCAATTGCGACAAGCCTTTTCACAATTATTTTTACAAGCATCTCTTCTACCCTCAGGCATTCCAAACATGGAAATGTAGTATCATCAGCGGCGGTCATAATTGGGCTGGTAAGTGCAATAAGTGTTTTTATCTTTTCTAAAATAGCGGTTTTGCTTCCGGGCAGCATTTTGAAAGCTGTGTTTTCGGTTATTATTGCTGCGGTTGCAGTAAAGCTATTGCTGGATAAAAAGCGCCCTGAGAATGATTCCGATTTAAAATCATCCGCATCTTTTAATAAGCTAAGCTGTGTCTTAATCGGATTTTTAACGGGTGCTATAGCAGCTTTTTCCGGTTTGGGAGGAGGAATTTTTGCCGTGCCCTTAATGCATTACCTCCTTAAATTTAATTTCAAAAGGGCAATCGGAACATCTACTCTTGCGATCTTAATAACTTCTGCGGCCGGTGTGATTGGCTACATAGTAAATAAACCTGCTGATTTTATTTTTGCCCGCTATACAATCGGGCTTATTGATGTGTATGCAGCTGTCCCAATAATTGCAGCATCTGTTCCTTTTGCACAGCTCGGGGTGTGGATAAATAAGCGGACTCATCATTATGTTCTTACAAAACTGTTTGCTCTTTTTATCCTCGCAGTATCACTTAAGATGCTCTTTTTCTGAAAAAAATATTATTCCCCCTTTGACCAGCGAAGCCAGGTTAGTAGATGAATCTTTTATTTTTTAAGGGGATGAGGGGATGAATCTTTCATATTTCATTCTCCCTTTGCAGGTGATTGGGTATCTGAATCTTTCACCGTGTATTCTTCATAAGCATGGATAATATCTTTTACCAGTTTATGCCTTACAACATCTTTCTTTTCTAAATATACAAAGGCAACCCCATCAATATTTCTTAATATATCCTGAATTTGAACAAGCCCTGAGGTTTGTTTGGCTGGCAGGTCAATTTGTGTAATATCACCTGTAATTATCGCTTTAGAGTTTACTCCGAGCCTGGTTAGAAACATTTTCATTTGCATGGAGGTTGAGTTTTGGGCCTCATCTAATATCAGGAAAGCATTATTCAATGTTCTCCCGCGCATGTAGGCAAGCGGAATTATTTCTATAGTATTGCGTTCAAAATATGTTTTAAGCCTCTCGTATGGAATCATATCTTCAAGCGCATCAAAAAGGGGCTTTAAGTATGGGTTAACTTTTTCGGATAAATCACCCGGCAAAAACCCAAGGCTTTCGCCAGCCTCAACAGCCGGTCTTGAAAGAACAATTCTGTTAACTTTTTTTGTTTTCAGTGCCGCCAGTGCAATAGCAACGGCTAAATAAGTTTTACCTGTACCTGCAGGACCAATAGTAAAAACAATTTCATTCGTTTGAGATTTTCTGAAAAACTCCAGCTGGCCAAGTGTTTTGGGCTTAATGAAATCATCTTTTTCAATAAGTATGACATCATCAATCTCATTACGTTTAACGCCTATTCGTTTTTCAAGTGCCGCATCCTGCGAGCCGGTAACAAGCTCAATAATCAGGTTTACATCTCCTTCAGTTATTCTGCCCTGTCTTTTTTGAAGCAGTCTTAGCTCTTTTATAATAATTTCTATCTGCGATATTTCCTCTTCCTCACCCCTTAAATATAAGTTTTCGCCCCGCAGGGTGATTATTGATTTAAACCTGCTTCTTATCTTTTCAATATTATTATCATTGATTCCTGCAAAATCAACCATGTCAATGCCTTCAAGCTGTATATTTTTTTCTGTTTCTGCCAAATTTTTTATTAACTCAATTATAAATCAAATGCCCCTGAACAAAGTCCAGGGGCATTTTTTAAAACTAAATACTTGACACCTGAAAGAAAGCTTTATTTCTTCACGTCTTTCTTTTCGTCTTTCTTCACATCTTTCTTCTCATCCTTCTTTGGCTCTTCTTTTTTGGTCTCAGTAGTTGTGGTCTTTGTTTTTCTAACCCTTCTGTATTTCTTTGACTTCATTTCAGCTTCTTTCTTCTGAGCGTCAGTCAAAGCAGGAATTCTGAGAACCTGTCCAGGATAAATCAAGTTCGGATTGGTAATCCTTTTATGTCTTGAATTCCTTAATTGGTCAGCATTAACAACACCGTCTCTGTTAGCGTCCCAAATTGCCGGCCAGAGATATGGATTTCCATATTTCATCTTTGCAATTTTCCAGAGGCAATCACCTTTTACTACAGTATATCCGCTCTCTGGTGGTTTTTGGCCTTCCCAGTCCATAAGTTTCTTAGTCATAGAAGCATACCTGTCAGCAAATTCAGGTAAGCATCTTGCTTTATCTTTTGCTATCTCGTCATAGTACATCTTTCTGGCATCAGCTGGTGTTCCAACCTTACCATTTATCTTCTTCTCTGTCTCTTCGAATTTCTTTCTGAAATCAGCAACACCGCTTTTTGTGGTGCCTACTAATGCATAAAGATCACTCTCGCATTTTTCGAGGTCTTTATCTCTTGTTGCTGACGTTGACTTTAAAGCGTCTATTTCGCTGTTTAAAGCCGTAAGCCTGCCCTGCAGGTTGCTCTTTTCAGCGTTTAGCTCATCCATCTGTCTCTGCCACTCTTCTTCATCCATCTCTTCCATCTGCGGCTGCTGCTGGTCATCATCATCATCGTCCTGAGCAAAAATGTTGGCAATGTTGGCATTCATGAATGTCAACCCTAATGCCATGAGGAAAATTAAGAATAATTTATTTAAGTTCATTTTCTCACTCCTTCCCCATTGCGTCTACGCACGCTTTAGTTTTTGCCATATCATCGTTGCACTTTTTAATCTTTGCATCTTTGTCAGAGATCTGCTTCTGGAGAGCAGCTTTCTCGTCCTCTTTAGCCTTAACCTGTGAGCGTAAGCTTTCAACTTCAGCTTTCAGGTTATTCAAAGCTTCCATCTGCTCTTCGTCAACACCACCGCCGCAGCCAATCATAAACGATGAGCCTGCGAACAATGCTGCTACTAAAAACAGAACGAGCTTGTTCTTTAAGTATGCCATTAAAATACCTCCTATAATAGGTATGGCTGGTTTATAAAATTAGTTAATTAACAGTACAAATATATAATAATATGTCTGTTTTGTCAAGAAAAGTT
>DASXTZ010000509.1:0-4542 GCA_036505135.1 Ignavibacteria bacterium | reverse complement strand
CACTTTTGCCTCGTTTGCCCAAAGCATTACATGGCAAAAAATATACAATGGCCCTGGAAATATGAACGATGTAGCGTACGATATTTGCGAGTCGTCAGATGGATATTTCTATGCGGTGGGTGCAGGGACTCCTATCCCGCCTAGCCCCGGACTGTGGGTTTTAAAATTAAATCCCTACAATGGAGACACACTATGGACTAGGATCATTCCCGGACCAAGTGTGTATGCTGTCGTTGCTTCTACCGATGGGGGGTGCGTAATAACCGGAGGCGGGGGAGGCACGCCATGGACTATCAAATACAGCTCTTCCGGAAATATAGTGTGGCTGAAAACGTATGGAGGGGATCTTATTTCATGTGATGATATAATTCGAACAACCGACGGAAATTATGTTATTTGCGGAGGCGATAGGAGTCAATTTATAACTAGGGGATATCTTCTAAAGGTGGATTCCGGCGGTAATCTCATCTGGCAGAGAACATATCCGGCATCAGATGATAGAGCTTTCGTTGCAATAGAGGAAGCTCCGGGTGGTGGATACATCTTAGCAGGGGGTATATGGGATGGAGACACTGTAAAGGCTAATTTAATCAAGACAGACACAGCGGGAAACATCACATGGGAAAGAATCTTTAGAACAAATACTAGCCTTTCGTCAGGTCTTCGGGCAATTTCAAAGTTGGGCGATAATTACATAATGGGAGGTCAGGGTAATACAGCATTTTTTGTAAGAACCGATCTTAATGGAGATATTCTTTTCACCAAAGTCTTCACTGAGTATTACGAATATCCCGGTACATATTTTCTGGACATGAAACTCGCCGCAGAGAACAGATTCATTTTCAGTTTTGCCGCTAATTATACATTAGCCGAGGATTCATCAGGTTATGTGGTTGTTACAGATTCCCTTGGGAACACTTTGCTTTATAGATTTTTTGTGTATGAAAGATTTCCGCAATTCAATGCTATTCTGCCATTAAATAACGGGGATATTATTTTTGCTGGTTTAATTCAACCTCAGTTGAGCCAGTGGGCCGACGTATATATCGTGAGAACCGATAGCCTTCTCAATACACCACCAATTGGAATTAAACGAATTGGTAATAACATCCCTTCATCATTTAAGCTTTACCAAAACTACCCGAATCCTTTTAACCCCGTAACAACCATCAGCTTTGACATTCCCCCTTTGACCAGCGAAGCGCGGAGCCACGGGGTTAGGGGGATGAATGTACAATTAAAAATCTACGACATCACAGGCAGAGAGGTATTTGGCATTGATGAATATAAACAGGCAGGCAGTTATTCTGTTACATTTGATGGGACGAATCTTGCTAGCGGATTATATTTATATAGGATAGAAGTCCGTCAAGCCGGATCTACGACAGGAAATTTCATTGAAACGAAGAAAATGGTTTTAATAAAATAAATTTATCAGATTCATCAAATTAAAAAATTAAAGGCTGGCATTTTGCCGGCCTTTTTTATTCTATTTATCTTATTGATGCATGATATTATCTTTGCAGTTTTAATTAAAGAAGGAATTAAAAATAAATGGAATCAACAAAGGCCTGGCTTGAGAAGATCGGGAAAACAATCGACGCAAAAGATTCAGAAGGCTTTGCAGATTTTTTAACCGAAGACGGCATATTCCGTTTCGGGAACCAGCCTGATGTTAAAGGCAGAAAAGCCGTTGCAGGCTATGTTGCTCAGTTCTTCACTATGATAAAATCAAGCGAGCACGAGATAGTTAACTTCTGGGAAAAAGATAATGCGGTAATCTGGCAGGGGCGTGTTCATTATACCAAGGCTTGATGAGAAAAAGGTAACAGTTAACTTCTGCAATTTATTTTATATGAAAGACAGCTTAATAGAACAATATTTGATTTATATAGATAATACACCGCTATTTGCAGAGTGACCCTCACCCCCGAACCCTCTCCACATGGAGAGGGGAAATTCGCATCCACTTACTTTCTGGGGGGGGGGTATGTAATGCGACTTTGTTTCCTTCGGTGTCAAGGAACATTGCAAAGTCACCTATTTCGGGTGTAATTGGAGTTCTTGGCACGATAACTTTTCCGCCGGCTTTTGAAATTCTTGCAAGTACCTCATCAATAATGCCATCAGCATTTAGGTAAACTACTGTGCCTTTTTCGCTTGGCTCGTAACCCTCGCCATGAACAATTGCGCCGCTGACACCCTGGCCATCACCCGGGAAGAAACCCATCCTGTATGGACCCATCATGTTATCGCTCATTTCAGCCTGGAAAATAGCTTCATAAAATTTTTTTGCCCTGTCAAAATCAACAACAGGCAGTTCGAACCAGTTAATTGTGTTTCGCATTGTAAATTCTCCTTAAACGTTAATTAATTTAAACAAAAATAAAAGAATGTTAGCTTACTTACTTCTTAAATCCTGCTAATTTCTCCTGGAAGGTATTATAAGTGCTCCTCATAGTATCGGGAGACATGCCATATTTCTGTTTAAGAAGCCAGCTAAAAGAGCTTAAGCTGTTGAATCCTACCTCATAACAAATCTGGGTTATAGGGAAATCAGTTCTTAATATGAGGTCAAATGCTTTTTCAATTCTTTTTCCTGTAATATACTGATACGGTGTTTCGTCAAATATTATTTTAAAAAGCCTTATGAAATGAAATGGCGATAGGCATGCAGCTTTTGCGGCATCATCAATCTTTATATCTGCAGAAAAATTTTCGTCTATATAATCTTTCGCTGTATTTATTTTTTTATAAACTTCAAGCCTGGTCGATTTTTTTACTGCTGGTATCTTATATATTTCCTGACCAACTTTACGGTGAATTTCAAGCAGGCATTTAAGAAGCGAATAAAACTCTTCCTCAAGCCACGATTCATCGTCAAATCCCGCCTTAGATGCCATGCGGAACTTATATATAAAAGGCATAAGCTTACCTTCTATAGGATAGAGCATTTCCATAAAAGTAACAGGCTGTCCTGTCTGATTTATTTCGCCGTCAAGAATATTGTCATCAGAGCATACAAGGCTGTTTAAGACTTCCTCGGCAAACTTCGGCCGGAAGAACACAGAAATCGTTTCCACTTCTTTATCTGATTGAATCCTGGCGGAATATTTTTGTCCGTTATTAAATATCAGATAAGATGAAGGCGTTACGCGGTAGCTTCGCTCTTTAGTTGCAAAATATTCTTCGCCTTTTAAGGTAAACTTCAAAGTCAGTGGACCTGTATGGAGCGGATAATAAGCGTTTTTTGTTTTATTATGAATGATCATGTTCGGCCAGCCGTAGTCCACACATGGTGCGTTTATATTAAATCCGGGTTTGTTATAATCTGGATAAGCTTTTAAAATCATAAGGGGCAATGTTGCAAAAAATGGTCATAAATTCAATTGACTTTATCGCCAATCGGTAATTTTAAGGTTATTGTTGTTCCTTCGTTTACCTTGCTTTCAATGTTTATTTCACCATTATGTGCATCCATAATTTTTTTGCTTATCGACAGGCCCAGACCAAAACCGCCGGTTTTCCTGGAGCGCGAGGGATCTGCTCGATAAAAAGGCTCAAAAATATATTTCAAATCTTCCTCTTTTATTCCGCTGCCTTTATCTTTAAAGCTTATCAAAAGCTCGCCAAACTGCTCTCTCATACTTATCTCAATAATATCATTGGAATATTTCATTGCATTATCTATTATATTTCTAAAAACTATTTCAAGTTTTTCAGGGTCAGCATTGGCAAAAATATCCTGCGCCGGTTTATTAAATTTAATCCGCTGGTTATCAAGAAAGCCCTCAATTGTATCTTCAAGCAATTCAGAAATATTAGTCCTTACAAGCTTTACGCTGTCAATAAAGCTTCCGGTTCTGTAGCTTTCCAGCAGGCTTGATATCATCTTTTCCATCTCAATCACATCCTCATTTATTCTTTCCTTTGGAGAGAGAACTTCGAGGCCGAGCTTAATTCTTGTGAGAGGAGTCCTGAGCTCATGCGAAACATCTATTAATAACTGCTCTTTTGCTTTTAATGAATAACCTATTTTTTTTGACATATCATTAATTGAAGAGGCAAGTTCTCCAAGCTCATCTTTGCGTTTTACCGGCAGGCTGATATTATAATTTCCTTCTCCAATTTGTTTAACAGCCACGGAAAGCTCTTTCAGCGGCCTGAATAAACGGCGAAGAATGAAATATAAAGCTATTATCATAAGAGTAATAATAATAAGCATAAGAATAATCGCTCTTTCGGGGCTGAACATATTTTCGATATTTAAAGGCTCGATTATGAAAATTCCGCCCGGGCGCGCTATTATAGAATATGTTTTACCCTGATACCTGAAAACAAACGGGCGGGGAAACATAAATTTATCCCTGAATTCCGGAACATTTTCTGCAAACTCCTTAATAGAGGGGACCTTCTCATCTGATGACCAAACATAATCCCTGCTTTCAAAACGCATCCTGATACCAAGGTCATCACAAATTTGTTTTGCCTTAACTGTATCGGGCGGCACACCAATATCGTTCACAATATACTGCTCGATTT
>DASXTZ010000508.1:0-8299 GCA_036505135.1 Ignavibacteria bacterium | reverse complement strand
ACATTTGTTAATTTAATTGTTTATGATGCTCTGGGCAGGGAAGTAGCTTATCTTGTTAATGATAAGCTCGGGGTAGGGCAATATTCATATGAATGGGATGCGGCAAGCTATCCTAGCGGGATTTATTTTTATAAGCTATTTGCGGAAGACTATTCCGATACGAAGAAAATGGTTTTAAATGGTTTTAATAAAATAAACTAATTGGTTAAAGAAAAATTTCTCGGTTCGTGGAAGCTTAAGTCGGTAATTGTTACAAACAACAATCACAAAATATATCCCTTCGGTAAACATGTAAAAGGTTTTCTGATTTATTTGCCAAACGATTATATGGCAGTGCAAATAATGATGCCGAGGCATTATCCGATTACTGATAAAGAAAAACTGACTTTCGATCTTAATGAGCTTGCGCAAACATTAAAAGCGACTGGCTACCTTGCTTATTACGGAAAATATGAAATAGAAAGCCATCATCAGCGGATAATACATCATGTCGAAGGAAGTATTGCTCAACCAATTGTTGGAGGAAAAGAAGTAAGGCATTACAGATTTACCGATGATAAGCTAATTCTTTCGAGAGGTAATATGGAGTTAACGTGGGTGAAGATTTAAAATATTGCGAGGAAGTTTTCTCCGGGAATGACAGTTATTATTCTTCTATCACTACCTCACACTCCGGCAGTGAATCAATAAAATATCTCCCATAGGTTTTTGTAATTATTCTGCTATCTAAAATGCATATTATGCCTTCGTCGGTTTTATTGCGGATAAGTCTTCCCACACCTTGCTTTAGTTTTAATATTGCAGTCGGCAGTGAATAATCAAAGAAAGGGTTGCCCCCTTTTTCCTGTATGAATTCAAGCTTAGCTTCGATAACCGGATGGTCTGGCACGTCAAACGGAAGCTTGGTTACAATTACATTTCTCAAGCTGTGTCCGGGTATATCGACGCCCATCCAGAAGCTATCGACCCCCATTAAAACGGAGTTTTCATCATCCCTGAATTGGACAAGAATTTTATTATTCGGCATTCCATTGTTCTGTGCGAAAAGATTAATTTCCTGTTCCATTAATTTTTCCAGCAGGTTTTCAAAAGCTTTTCGCAAAATCCGGTTATTTGTAAAAAGAACAAGCGCTCCGCCTTTTGTTTTTGTAATGTATTCGTGAATTTTACCAATTAAAATATTTTCATAATCGGTGTTTTGCCATAATTCGCTCGTATTTTTCTTTTGTTTCGGCTCAGGAATTGATTTCTGAATATAAATTTTCATCTGTCTGGAGTAATCAAAAGGGGAGGAAATGATTTCAGAATTAATTGCTTCGGCCCCGATAGTTTTTTTGAAGAAATCCATACCGCCGGTTGCATATTTATTTGTCGACAGTGTTGCTGATGTCATAACGCACATTCTGTTATCGGTGAACACATTTTCCCTGAAATACGCCGCCATATCGATTGGGGCAAGGCATAGGTTTAGATTAGTCTGCGCTCTGCCCGAAAACTCAACCCAGTAAACATGTTCATCTGCTTTTTGCTCAAGAAAAGTGATGATGTTATTCCTAATTCGGGTAAACTTTGTGAAGTGGTTTTTAAGCTCACTTTCTTCCAGGTCATTTTTTGCCGTTGTTGCTGCTTTCTTTATCTCAAGCGTAAGGTCAAGTATTGCATTTAAGAAGCTTCCGCCCATGTTTATCGGTTCAAGTATCCGCACCATATTCTTCTGGCTTTGATGTTTATATTTATCTAAAACGAAAGCCTGCAGGGAACGAAAGAAGTAATCATTCTCACTTAATAGCTGCTGCACTATATTTTTAATAGTATTAGAGCCTTCTCTATTGGCGAAAAAACCTTTTTGTGTCTTGGGATTAAATAGCTTGTTCAGCCAGAAACGCACCTGCTCTCTTGAAACCGAAGGTGAAACGTTTTCAGCGGCTATTTGTTCGACTGTATGGGCTTCATCAAATATTACAAAATCGTTATGATATAAATAACCTTCAGATTCACGTTCATAAGATCCGAAAAGAGTGAAGAAAAGGTAATGGTTTAAAACAAGCAGATCTGCATCTTTCATTTTTTGTTTAGCCTGCTGATAAAAGCAGTTTGTATCTTCAGCGCCGCACGATTTTGATGTGCAAACACCTTCCTCGGCAAAAATTTCCTGCCATATGTTTTCATCTATCCTGAACGGAATATCCTGCCTTGTTCCTTTGCCTGTTTTCTGAACGAAATCATATACCTTTTGCAGCAGCTCCTGTTCGGTGTCCATAAAGAGGCTTGTCCTATCCATCATAGCTTTCGAAAGGCGCTTTGTGCAAATGTAATTTCGCCTGCCTTTCATTATTTCGTATTTGAAATCCACATCAAGTATTGATGCAAGCGCGGGTATATCTTTTGCAATTAGTTGTTCCTGCAAATTTATTGTACAGGTTGAAACAATAGCTTTCCTGTTATTCTGCTTGGCAAATAAAATTGAAGGTACCAGGTAGGCAAATGACTTGCCAACACCTGTTGGGGCTTCTATGATTAAAGGTTTGCTGTTTTCCAGAGATTCAGCCACAGATATCGCCATATCAAGCTGTTCCTTACGGTATTCGAATCCCGGAAGCTGCGAAAGAGCACCGTTAGGGGAGAAGATCTCCTTTATTTTGGCTATAAAATCAGTCATTGGGCTACAAGAATAATAAATGAACATATAACATTATATGAAAAATAGAATACTTTTATTATATAAATTGACCCGCCATTCTTCTGAGGATAGAATGCTAAATTTCTGTCCTTTTAGTTTTTGTATGGTATCCTAAGTTTTGCCATAACTTTTTATTTTTAATAAAATTATATTTATAATAAATCTTTTGTTTATGTTAAAGAAAAGTTTAAAAAGAACAAGTTCGAGTAGTAGACCTGAAGATTTTTCACGGTTTAAAAAGGAACAATTTTTGCTAAAATACTCCGAAGATGAATTTAGAGATCAAGTGGTCAGACCTTTATTATTAAGAATAGGATTTAAGGATGGTCGAGATTTATGTGGCCCAAATGAAAAAGGCAAAGATGCAGTTTTTTTATCTGAAAATATGTTGGGAATTGATGAAATTTATGCTATACAAACTAAAAAAGGAAGTTTAAATCTATCACGAAAGAGAGAACAAAATGTTGTTGAAGCCTGTACCCAGCTGAAAACAGCGTTAGCTACCGATGTGTATTTCGTCAAAGATAAAAAGAGATATAAACCAGATAAAGTAATTTTATGTACAAGTGGTAAAATTAATGATGCAGCTAAAGACTACATTATAAATGAAATCAAAGATAATAGAATTATATTTATGGATGTTTTTGATATAGTGCCTCTAATTGACCAAAATTATCGTGAATTATGGTTTGGAATAGATGCTGAGTTAATGCCATATTTCAGAGCTATTAAAAGAAATGTTGAGGATTTTGCTTACAATGATTTAAACACAGATTTAATAAGCAGAAATGATGCAAAAGATGCTGCAACGGATGAAATGTATGTTCCAATTAATTTGTACAGGCAGCATTTAAAAACAAAAAAAGTTAAAGGTGAATTGAAAGAAGTCCCTAATCTTGATGAGATTCCTATACAAGCCCTGCTAACAAGGAAACATAATCTAATGTTAATTTTAGGAGATGCTGGTACTGGCAAATCTACAATTTTAAGACGCTTGACATACATTTTAGCTAAAAAAGGCGTCAATGACTTAAATTTATATACGATTCCCATATTAATAAGAGCTATTGAAATTGCCAAACAAATTCATGCAAAAAGCTTATTAGATATTTGTGTTGATGAAACCTGTCGTCTAACAAATTCATCCAAACCAAGCTTCTCCGCAGATGATTTGAAATCAGGCAGAGTTATTTTATTAATTGATGCACTTGATGAAGTATCAAAAGAGGAAAACAAAAGCCTTATTGTTAATTCGCTTTTATCTTTTAATGAAGTATATCCTGATTGCAAAATAATATTAACCTCTAGAGAAAATCCTACATTAAATAAGATAAATTTACTAAACCTATTCACCACTTATTATATAAGTTCAATTGGTTTTAAGGAAGTAGGAAAAATTTTGAAGCGTTTTGAAAGAAGCCAATCTCTATCAGAAGATGAATCAAAAGAACTTTTAAGGCGACTTCAAGAAATTCATGGAATGGAATTAAATCCATTGTTAGTTTCAGTATTTGCAATGACTAGCGATTATAATAAGAAGGATATACCTGCCAATATTACAGAATTATTTAAAAAATTTACTGAAGTGATGTTAGGTAGATGGGATCAGGATAAGGGCCTGGAACACCAATATCATGCCCCATTAAAGGATTTTCTTCTGAAACAAATAGCATTCGAGCTCCACAAGGATGGAAAAACTAGTATGGATCTTAATCAATTTAAAAGTATCGTAGCAAAAGACCTAGCGAGCAGAGGACATTCCGCTGATATTAATGTATTAACAGATGAAATTATAAACAGATCGGGCTTATTCAGATTAACACAAGATAGAATTGAGTTCAGACATCACTTATTGCAGGAGTTTTTTGCGGGCCGCGGCGTACCCAATCAGGAATATTTAAAAATTATCATTAAAGAGGATTGGTGGCAAAGGGCAATAGTTTTTTATTTTGGGGAAAATCCAAACGAAAGCAAAGCTATTTTGGATGTTATTAAATCAGTTAAAGCTTTTACGAAAGAAGATCTTTTCATTGCTACGCTTACATTAGGTTTATCTCTTCAAGCTTCTTATCTATTAAAGCTTGATGATAAAATAACGATTTACAATTGGGTTTTGAACGCTTTAACATTATGTTCTGATGAGTTTATCTCAAATGGTGACATGAAAATTAAATTTCCCTTAACATCTTTTATAACTTACTATTTATTAGGAAGAGACTCTATAGCTTGCAGTATCATTAATGAAAAATATGATGAAATTGAAAAAATTGCAGTTAACCCTAAAGATAACAATGCTATCAAAGATATTAAAAATTTTTGGTTAATAATTAGCCTTATGGAGTGCGGACATCTTCCAAAGGCCTTAATAAAGATTAAAAAATTTAGACCCGCTGATACTCGGTTATTACTTGCTATTCATTTAAGCGCATTTTTAATTTTACATTTAAAAGTAACGAGTAAAGAAAATAAACGAGCAACACAACAAATTATTGATATGTTATCATCAAAAATTGAACCTTTACGAAAGAAAATAATGGAGGAATTTAAATCGGAATTATTGGAAATAAGGAAAGGGAAAATTAATGCAATTGAAGAAAGAAAGCAAAAATTATTACCATAAAGTTTAATAATTTTAATTTAAAAATAAGAGTTATCTTAAATTCTTATATTGTTTTTTTGCCTGTTAACCTTAAATTTGTAATAAACAAAAAAGAACTATATCACACTTTTCTACCCGTTTTATATAATTGCGAGCGAAGCGAAGCAATCTAATAGTAAATTGCTTCATTTCTGTTAAACTCCAATTCATATTATAAATTTAGTATAATTTTTATGAGATTGCTTCATCCTGCTAAAGCAGGATTCGCAATTTGAATTGAATTAACGCAAATAATGCGTTTTCTTTGCTATTCTATATTTTGACTATGTTGAAAAAAATCATATCATTACTTATTCTGACAAATGTTTTTGTGTTCGCGCAGTTTGAGCCAAATCCCGAACTCGAATGGTTTACAATTGAAACCGTACATTTTTACGTGCATTATCATACTGGCACGGAAAGGACAGCTAACACTGTTGCAAAAATAGCTGAAGAAATTTACGGTCCGATAACAAAGCTGTACAATTATCAGCCGTCTGATAAAACATCATGGATTATAAATGATGAGTCAGATATATCTAATGGCGCAACTGATTATTACGGCAACAGGATTGAAATAGCCGCCGTTGCACTTGATTTTGACTTGCGGGGCACGCACAACTGGCTCAGGAACGTAATTACGCATGAGTTCACACACGTTATTCAAGTTCCTGCATCAATGAAGTTTTCAACCAAGTTTCCATCTATTTACCTTCAATATCTCAACTACGAGAAAGAAAGAAGGCCCGATGTTCTTTACGGCTATCCAAATGTAATTATATCGTATCCAATATCGGGTGTCGGGGTACCTGCATGGTATGCAGAAGGAACAGCACAATACCAGCGCCAGCAAACAGGTTATGATTACTGGGACGCTCACAGAGATATGATCCTCAGAATGCGAACCTTAGATAATAAGCTTCTCTCATGGGAAGATATGGGGCAGTTTGCATCTGTAACAACTTATAAAGCAGAATCGATATATAATCAGGGCTTTGCGCTCGTAAGATATATATCTGATAAGTATGGTGAAGATAAACTGAAGGAAATTTCAGGATATTTGGGCGAGATAACAAGATTTAGCGCGGACGGTGCATTCGGTAAAGCAACGGGGAAAGATGGTAAAGATTTATATAATGAGTGGAAAGTGTTTTTAAAGAAGGATTATGAAGAAAGAACCAGCACATTGCGCAAAAATCTGGTTGAGGGAGAGCAAATCGCAAAAGTTGGTTTTGCAAATTATTATCCGCAGTTTTCACCAAAAGGTGATAAGATAACATATCTTTCGAACAAAGAATATGATTACGGCGCAACTTCGATGTATGTTCATTATGTTGATGGGAAAAAAGAAGATGAAATGCTTATCGGGTCAGTCAGCGGACCCTATTCATGGTCACCTGACGGAAAGAAAATTATTTTTTCCAGGCGCAACAAACCGACAATTTACCAGGCTGTAATTTTTGACCTGTATGAATATGATATCGATAAAGATGAAGAAACGCAGCTAACAAGCAGTAAGAGGGCACATGCCCCGGCCTATTCACATGACGGACAGTGGATTTCGTTTGTGAGAAATATAGATGGAACACAAAACATCTACGTTTCAAAGTCACCAAATGGTTCAAAGATTAAAGAAATGAAGAAGCTTACCAATTTTTTAAACGGTGAGCAGGTATATTCCACGAAATGGTCACCTGACGGCAAGCATATTATTTTTGATTATTCAAAAGAAGATTTACGAAATATTGCCCAGGTTGAAATTGAAACAGGAAACGTTGATTTCATATTTCAGGATAATGATATCGATTTCCGGAGTCCGGTATATTCCGCGGACGGCAGTTCGATTTTCTTTGCTTCGGATAAAACAGGTATATATAATATTTACAAATATGACCTAACTAATGATGCAAGGATGAGTTCAAAACTTGATAAGGTAAACTATATAAATCTGTTAACCAATGTCCTGGGCGGAGCATTTATGCCATCGGTCGATTCAATTGGAAATTTAACTTTTGCATCATGGCAGTCGACAGGATACAAAATATATAAGTTAAATAACTATGTGGTTTTAGATGAGCAAATTAAGAATAATAATGCGGTTTATATCAGGCCCGATAAGCTTATCAGGAAATATACCGATGAGAACGATTCTGACAGCAGCTCATCAAAAAATAAGTTTGATTGGGGCAGCCTTAAAAGCTTTAATGATGATAACCCCAAAATTCTGTCTCATACAAAATACAATAATGTAGCAACCCCGTTATTTCTCATTCCGGTACTGAGGTTTGATAATTACACCAAGGAAGGAAAATTTGCAGACCTGATAAAACCCGGCTTATATTTTTATTCCCAGGACGTACTTGGTAAAATGGGTATATTCGGAGGTGCTTCTATTAACCGCAAGCTTGAAAGAGACCTCTTTCTGCAGTTTGATTATAACAACGGTGTACCATTTTTTAAAGATTTCTTCTTAAAAAAACTGAGCTTCGTACCGAGCTTTACTCTTGCAGGATACAATGTTACAAGGAAAACAGACGCCACCCTTGTTGCTTTTCCGGATACGATCGGTGTAGAAGTAACCTATGACCTGCTGCAATTTGATTTTAACATGGCATTTAAAATAATCAATGCAAGCCATAAGATGAATGCAGGTTTCACGTTTTCTACTTACAATTCAAAGCTCAGTACTTTTGTGATACCCTCGATAAATGCACAGGTTCCGGCTACTTCAACTAATTATTTTATTGGACGTGATCTATCGCTGACTTATTCATATAATAACTTCACACCCAATAAAAATGATGATATAAATCCAATTGGCCGATACTTAAGATTCAGATATGATTACGAAATAAACAGCTTAAACCCAACTCTTGTTTTAGATGAACAGGGTAACATAAGAGAACAGCTTGAAAAAGTAAAATTTTCAAGGCTTGAAGGCGACATATTGCAGGGCTGGGGAATATTCAATAACTCGCATT